>NZ_JAXBME010000004.1:0-300000 GCF_033963835.1 Cytobacillus sp. IB215665 | reverse complement strand
ACCTGCTTTTTGAGTTTTTGATCGTTCATTCCAAAAATTTAAAGTGTTTGTTTTATATTTCTGAATTAATTCATTCATCTTATTCCCCCGGTTATTTTGGCAAATTCTCGGTTGAGTAAATAACCGTTAGTGATTATTATACTTATTACCATCTTAATGATTTAACGGTTAAGAATTTATGTTTTTATGAATGGCTGTTTTCGCATTGACTGTTTCGTATTAAGATTTAAACACGTACATAACAAGAATTCGTGGCATTTATTTTATGTACAACGATAACTAACAATGTAAAACCTTTTTTGTTACTAATTTTATAACGATAGCAACAAAGTTTACGAAAAGAGCCTTATGAATTCATGACTGTTGAACATTACACTTGCATTCTCATAATTTCCTGATAGGCTTCAACTGCTTTATTGCGGATTTCTAGTGTCGTTTGCAATGTAATGCTAGCTTTTTGAGCTGTAATCATAACATTATGTAAATCAACATCTTCACCGTTTACGAGACTTTCAATTGCTTTGTCTGATGCTACTTGTGATTCATTCACTTGATTTATTGCATCATTTAGCATTGTAGCAAAGCTTTGTTGTGCTTGTGCGGGTGTGACGTTCTTATTATGTTCTTGAATGATAGTTGGACCGACTAATTGAGTTGGATTAATCATTAGTTATTCACCTACTTCCCTATTTCTAATGCTTTCATTAACATGCCTTTTGATGCATTCAAAACTGTTACGTTCGCTTCATACGATCTTGTAGCACTCATTAAATCAACAACTTCCTTTAGTGGATCAACATTTGGAAGTTGAACATATCCTTGCTCATCTGCATCAGGGTGGGTTGGGTTATAGGCTAATTTAAAAGGTGCTTCATCCTCAATAATTTCAGTCACTTTCACACCATTACCGACATGACTATCATTCATCGCTTGATTCAAAAATGATGAAAACGTTCCTCCCTTTTCTTCTGTGACGACCATCTTTCTTCTATAAGGCTGCCATTCTCCATCAACTAAAGTAGCACGTGTAGTATCAACATTTGCCATATTGGATGAAACTACGTCCATTCTTAGGCGTTGTGCAGTCAAAGCAGAGGCTGTTGTATTCATACTCTGAAAAATCGACATTTATTATCTTCCTCCTTTTATCACTGACTTTAACGATGAGAACTTCCCGTTTAATAAGTCCGATAATGCATAGAAGTAAATTTGGTTTTCTGCTAAATTTGTCATTTCTTTGTCTATATCGACATTGTTTCCATTATGACTATACATCTGCTCACTTTGACTCGTAATAGAAATTGGATGCTGTGAAGTAGAAGACGATAAATCAAAGTGTCGATCATTGGTCTTATAACCTCTAACCTCATCTACTGCACTCGCTAATTCTGATTTAAAACTTACAGATTTAGCTTTATAATTTGGAGTGTCAACGTTAGCAATGTTATTAGCTATCACTTTTTCCTTTTGAGACGAGTAATTCAGTCCAGTTTGCAGTGTATTAATCGTATCGGAAAATAGCTTCATATATTTCCCCTCTATTCTTTTAAATTACTTATTTTTGCATTTCATATTATATATGAAGTGGTCATTTAACTAGTAAAACACACCTTAGAAATAGTAGGATAAATTACCAAAAAATCATAATTTCATTATAACAGCTTTAGGTTGCATGTCTATACACTACATCTAAAAAAACGACAAATTACCCCCATAAAAAAGGCGATAAAAGTCGAATATACTATTTTTGGATGTAGAATTTATGGGTAAATTTACCCTTGATTTCCACCTATTATCATTTATGTAACTGAATATGTCATATATGGTCGATCTTGAACGTATTATTGCAGCATAACGATCCGCGAACAATGCTTACGATAAGACGTTTTTCAAACTCAAAAAACCATCTAATACGAGGTATTAGATGGTTAATTAGGAAAGCTAGTACCTTGTGAATGAGCCTTAAAATCAATGCTATATCACATAGCAAAGCCCCCACCCTATATAGGCGGGGGCAATTATTCTTAATATAAAGTGTGATGATTAATTAGATTTAAGCTTTTCTAGCTCTACTAAAAACTTATCATTTAACACCTTAATATACGTACCTTTCATTCCTAGTGAACGAGACTCTATTACACCAGCGCTTTCTAACTTTCTCAATGCATTTACGATAACAGATCGGGTAATACCAACTCTGTCAGCGATTTTACTAGCGACTAATAGACCTTCGTTTCCATTTAATTCTTCAAAAATATGCTCAATCGCTTCTAATTCACTATAAGAAAGTGAGCTGATAGCCATTTGTACGACAGCTTTACTTCTCGCCTCTACTTCAATTTCTTCAGCTTTCTCACGTAAAATCTCCATTCCTACAACAGTTGCTCCGTACTCAGCAAGAATGAGATCATCATCATGGAACTCTCCTTCAACGCGGGCCAAAATCAATGTTCCAAGACGTTCTCCCCCACCATTAATTGGTACGACCGTTGTAAGCCCAGATTTAAATAATTCTCTATTTTCTACAGGGAAAGCTGTGTATTCACTTTGTACGTCTAAATTAGAAGATGTTTCAGTAATATTGAATAAGTTATTAGTGTACTCTTCTGGAAATTGGCGATCTTCTAGCATTTTCTTCATGCGCTCATTTTCTATTAATCGATTAATTGAAAAGCCAAGTAGTTTACCACGGCGGCTTAAAATGAAGATATTACATTCAATTACATCACGTAAAGTATCAGACATTTCTTTAAAATTTACTGGTTTTCCAGCAGCTCTTTGGAGCATAGCATTAATTTTTCTCGTTTTTTCTAACAAATTCATTTCTTTCTTCCTCCTGTACTTTGCATTCATCAACTTCAGAGGGTATGAAAAAAGTCCGATACAGAATGATAATACTAAGTAGACCTTAGTAGAATTTCTGTTCTTAGCCGTTCTTTTCATCCTCCGTTAGAACACCTAGTTATAATATAAATTGACTTAAGTCTTTATCTTTTGCTATCATGCTCAGTTTTTCTTCAACATATTGTTGTGTTATCGTAATGCTTTCCATCGTAATATCAGGTGCTTCAAAAGATAATTCTTCAAGAAGTCGCTCTAAGATTGTATGAAGTCTTCGTGCTCCTATATTGTCAGTATTTTGATTTACGTCAAATGCGATTTCAGCAAGCTTACGAATAGCATCGTCAGAAAATTCAAGTTGTATACCTTCTGTACCTAATAATGCTGAATATTGTTTCAATAAGGCATTATTTGGCTCTGTTAAGATTTTAACAAAGTCTTCAATCGTCAACTTCGTTAATTCTACACGAATCGGAAACCTCCCCTGTAACTCTGGAATTAAATCCGACGGTTTAGCGATGTGAAAAGCTCCAGCTGATATAAATAATATGTGGTCTGTTTTTACCGATCCATATTTTGTAACGACGGTTGAACCTTCAACAATCGGTAGAATGTCTCGCTGCACACCTTCGCGAGATACGTCACCAGAAGATGATTGTTGACTTTTACTTGCGATTTTATCAATCTCATCAATAAATATAATTCCTGTTTGCTCTGCCTTTTGGACAGCTTCTTGTGTTACTTCATCCATATCGATAAGCTTCTGTGCCTCTTCATGTGTTAATACTTTGCGAGCTTCACGTACAGTTAGTTTGCGCTTTTTCCGTTTCTTTGGCATCAGTCCGCTCAAAGCATCCTGCATGTTCATACCCATTTGTTCCATACCTGAGCCTTGAAGCATGTCGAACATTGACGGTTGTTGTTCTTCTACTTCAACAGTCACATAATAATCTTCAAGCTCTCCTAATGCAAGTTTATGGGCAATTTGTTTGCGCTTTTCTTTTACTGAAACCTCGTCAGCTTGTTCCTCAGTGTCGCTTTGGGAAGATTGTCCTCCAAACAGCATCTCAAATGGATTTTTATAATTTGTTTGTTTAGATTTCCCTGGCGCTAACAACTCAACTAGACGTTTGTTGGCGTTTTCTTCGGCTCTTTCTTTCACTGCTAACATTTTTTCCTCTTTGACAAGACGGACCGACGTCTCCACAAGATCTCTGACCATAGATTCAACGTCACGACCAACATAACCTACTTCAGTAAATTTAGTCGCCTCTACTTTAACAAATGGAGCTCCGACAAGCTTAGCTAAACGTCTAGCAATTTCAGTCTTACCAACACCAGTAGGGCCTATCATTAAGATGTTTTTCGGTACAACTTCATCTCTAAGCTTCTCATCGAGAAGACTTCGACGGAAACGATTTCTTAAAGCAACAGCAACAGCTTTTTTTGCATCACTTTGACCTATAATAAACTTATCTAACTGCTCTACAATTTGTCTCGGAGTGAGATTCTTTCTCATTAAAAACCCTCCTTCATTGCTCAAAGTTGTTCAACAATAATCTGATCATTTGTATACACACAAATTTCACCAGCAATTTCTAAAGCAGCTTTGGCGATTTCTTCAGCTGATAAATTATCTCCCGCATAATTTTTAAGTGCTCTACCTGCTGATAATGCATAATTACCACCTGACCCAATTGCTAAAATTCCATCATCAGGTTCGATTACTTCACCTGTACCTGAAATAAGTAATAAATGCGTTTTATCCATTACTATTAACATCGCTTCTAGTTTATGGAGAACTTTATCTGACCGCCATTTTTTCGCGAGTTCAACCGCAGCCCTTTTAATATTTCCATTATACTCTTCAAGCTTGCCTTCGAATAGCTCAAACAGCGTAAAGGCATCTGCAACTGAGCCCGCAAAGCCTGCTATAACTTTCCCTTGAAATAGTTTTCGAACCTTTTTGGCAGTGTGTTTCATTACAACGGCATTACCGAAAGTCACTTGACCATCACCTGCCATCGCACATTGCCCATTGTGGTGAATAGCAAAAATTGTTGTAGCATGAAACGTTGACATGACATATCCTCCTTTTTTACACTCACTCAGGCTCTTGGATGGTGCTTCATGTAAATATTACGCAAATGATCTTTAGTTACGTGCGTATATATTTGTGTTGATGACAAATGCTCATGCCCTAAAAGTTCTTGAACAGATCGCATATCCGCACCTTCATTTAATAAATGTGTGGCGAATGTATGCCTAAGAACGTGTGGACTAATATGTATTGTGATGGAAGCCTGCTTTATCATCTTATCGAGTATGACACGAACACCTCTTGCAGTTAAAGGCTCACCTCTGTAATTTAAAAACAGATGTCCTGTTTTTACTTGCGACTTATCTTGCAAGATTTGTCTACCTTCAGAAATGTATTTTTCTATTGATTCATGAGCAAAGCTACCAAATGGCACGTATCGTTGTTTATTTCCTTTTCCAGTAACTAATACTGTACCAATTGAAAAATCTAAGTCTTGTATTTGAATATTACAGCACTCACTAACACGAATACCAGTAGCATACAACAATTCTAGTATTGCTTGATTACGCAGCCCTAAAGGCGTTGTAATATCACTGACAGCAAATAATTGTTCTAGCTCTTCTTCATATAAAAATTGCGGTATCCTTTGTTCCTGCTTCGGCAAAGCAACGATGGAAAAGGGATTTTCGTTCACTAATTCTTCTCTTAACAAAAAGGCGAAAAAGCTACGCAGGCACGAAACCTTTCTTGCGATAGACTTTCTTGCATATTTCTTGCTATGTAGTTCAGTCAAATAGATGCGAACATCAGCATATGAAACATCCAAAAGCTTATCAATCGCCTGTTGATTCATAAACTGAAGAAAATGCAAGATATCATTTTTATAATGCATAATGGTATATTCTGAATAGTTTTTTTCAATTTGTAAATATTCAATAAATAATTGTAATTGTTTGTTCACATTTTTCAATTCGGCATACACCTCGCAAGGGCTACTAAATAGTAACATACTTTAGTAGCCCCTTGCAAACAATTTCTATACATTTTTTATAAAATTCTGAATTGTTTCTAACGCACGATTTGCATAGCGTTCATAGCGTTCTTTTTTATTCTTTATCCTTACACCTAGGTCAGGAAACAAGCCAAAATTCGCATTCATTGGCTGAAAGTTTTTTTCATTTGTTGTTGTAATATACTTAGCCATACTTCCTATCGCTGTTTCTTCAGGAAATACTAACAAGCTCTTTCCATCCACTGATCTGGATGCATTAATTCCGGCTACCAAACCTGAAGCAGCAGATTCAACATATCCTTCTACCCCAGTCATTTGGCCTGCAAAAAACAAATTTGGCTTATTATGGAATTCGTATGTCGGCTTAAGTAGGTGAGGTGAATTAATAAATGTGTTTCGGTGCATCACTCCATACCTAACGATCTCAGCATTTTCTAAACCAGGAATAAGTCGTAACACTTCTTTTTGTGCTCCCCACTTTAAATGCGTTTGAAAGCCCACTATATTGTATAACGTTCCTGCTGCATCATCTTGTCTAAGCTGAACAACAGCATGCGGTCTTTTTCCTGTACGTGGGTCTTCTAAACCAACGGGCTTTAACGGGCCAAATAGCATTGTTTTGTGACCACGTTGTGCCATAACCTCAATTGGCATACAGCCTTCAAAATAAATTTCCTTCTCAAATTCTTTTAGTGGAACTACTTCTGCATTAATTAAAGCTTCGTAAAATGTATTAAATTCCTCTTCGTTCATAGGACAGTTAATATAATCAGCTTCACCTTTATCATAGCGAGATTTTAAATAAGCCTTGTCCATATTAATACTTTCTTTGTCAATAATCGGTGCAGCAGCATCATAAAAATAAAAATAATCCTGACCTGTTAGCTCTTTTATGTTGTTAGATAATGCCTTTGATGTCAAAGGTCCAGTTGCGATAACTGTAGGAGCATCATCTATAGCAGTAATTTCCTCGTTAAAAACTTTAACATTCGGGTGATTTTTTACATAATCTGTTACTTTGCCCGCAAATTCGTGGCGGTCAACAGCTAACGCTCCACCTGCTGGCACAGCACATTCGTCCGCTGCTTTAATAATAACTGAATCTAACATACGCATCTCTTCTTTAAGTACACCTACAGCATTTGTTAAGCTGTTTCCTCTCAGAGAGTTACTACAAACTAGTTCAGCAAATTTATCTGTATGGTGTGCAGGAGTTTGTTTAACAGGTCTCATTTCATATAAATTCACCTGAAAACCACGCTTAGCAATTTGCCAAGCTGCTTCACTTCCAGCAAGCCCTGCACCAATTACGTTTATAGCTTTAGTAGTCATTCTTTTTCCTCCATTATTGCATTAACTTTCTCAGTTTTTTTGCTATCTAAAAGAGGTGAGCGTCAAGTTAGCTCACCTTTATGGTTACTTCTGTTGCTCTTCTTTATAGTCACAATTTACACATTGAACTTGCATACCTTTTTTCAGTTTTTTCTCAACAAGCATGTGGTCACATTTAGGACACATACGTGCAATCGGTTTATCCCAAGAAACGAAATCGCATTCTGGGTACAAGTTACACCCATAAAATACTCTTTTCTTTTTACTTTTGCGTTCAACAATACTCCCTTTATTACATTTTGGACATTGAACACCTATTTCTTTTACGATCGGCTTCGTGTTACGACAATCAGGGAAATTTGAGCAGGCCATGAACTTACCGTATCTTCCCATCTTTATGACCATTGGATTCCCACAAAGCTCACAATCAACACCTGCAGGTTCATCCTTAATCTCCACTTTCTCCATTTCTTTCTCTGCTTTTGTTAAATGCTTTTCAAAGTCTTGATAAAATTGATCAATAATTGAAATCCATTCAACATCTCCAACTTCAATTTCGTCAAGGTTTTGTTCCATATTAGCTGTAAATTCTACATCAATAATATCTGGGAAGAATTCAACTATGAGGTCCAATACTATTTCACCTAATTCAGTTGGAGTGAACCGCTTATTTTCTAGCGCAACATAACCACGCCTTTGAATAGTGTCTAAAGTAGGCGCATACGTTGATGGTCTTCCAATACCTAACTCTTCAAGCGTCTTTACTAGCCTTGCTTCTGTATATCTCGGCGGTGGTTGTGTAAAGTGCTGCTTTGGCTCTAGGTCCTTTGAAATAACTGTATCACCCTTTTGCAGATCAGGTAACATATGATTTTTTTCTTCTACTTGATCATCTGTACTCTCAACGTACACTTTCATAAACCCTGGGAACTTTACTTTTGAACCATGTGCTTTAAACATCACACCTTCATTTTCTAGCGCAACAGTCATCGTATCCATCGTTGCTGGAGCCATTTGACTTGCAACGAACCGTTCCCAAATAAGCTTGTATAAACGAAATTGATCTCTACTTAAATACTGTTTGATTGAAGCTGGGTCCCGTTGTGTAGCAGTTGGTCTAATTGCTTCATGTGCGTCTTGAGTATTAGCTTTCTTTTTTTTGTTGCGTTTATCCTCGGATAAAAATTCTGTTCCATATTTATCTTCTATGTAAGCAGCAGCTTCATTTTGAGCAGTATCAGAAATCCTTGTTGAGTCAGTACGCATGTATGTAATGAGACCGACTGTACCACCCTTACCAAGCTCAATCCCTTCATAGAGTTGCTGTGCAAGCATCATTGTTTTTTTTGCACGGAAATTTAGCTTTCGCGCAGCTTCTTGTTGTAATGATGATGTCGTAAATGACAGCGCTGGATTACGTTTTCGTTCCTTTCTTGTCACGTTATTTACTAGAAATTCATTCCCGTTTATTTTACTAAGCACACTCTTTACATCGTCTTCTGATTTTAACTCTAATTTGTCCCCATCCATACTATGAAAGGAAGCTTCAAACTGTTTTTTGCCTTTAACAAAATCGGATTTTATTGACCAATATTCTTCTGGAGTAAATTCTTCAATTTCTTTTTCACGATCAATGATTAATCTGAGTGCTACTGACTGTACTCTCCCAGCACTTAAGCCTTTTTTTACTTTTTTCCACAATAAAGGACTAATATTATACCCTACTAATCTGTCAAGTACTCTTCGAGCTTGTTGGGCATCGACTAAATCCATGTTTATCGCACGAGGATGCTTAAATGACTCTTTAATCGCATCCTTCGTTATTTCATTAAATACGACCCGGCAGTTTGAATTAACATCGATTGCTAGGCTATGAGCAAGATGCCAAGCGATCGCTTCTCCTTCACGATCGGGGTCAGCCGCTAAGTAAATCTTTTTTGCTTTTTTTGCGGCATTTTTTAATTCCTTTAAAACTGGCCCTTTACCTCTTATCGTAATATACTTTGGCTCAAAGTTTTTGTCTATATCGACACCCATTTGACTTTTTGGTAAGTCTCTAATATGTCCCATGGAAGCTTTTACTTTATATTTTTTTCCTAAATATCGTTCAATCGTCTTAGCCTTAGCAGGCGATTCCACAATAACAAGATAATCTGACATTCAAATGTCCTCCTCAAGAGGGTAATGATAATAATTCTCTAGGCGTTCACAAATGGCCTATCTATATTCTCAACTCTCAATATTAATATAATTTTTTCTGATTTATAAAATCTTCACTATTATTAAATATTCACATACAGTTTGTCAAACACTACTCTCAAAAAAGTTAACAAACATTATATTTGTGATATAATTTCAGCTTCAATATCGTTGCTCGACATAACGAGCTTTGCCCCTTGTTGAATGAGCTTATTCGTTCCAATTGAATGCTCAGCAAAAATTGATCCTGGTATAGCAAATACCTCTCTTCCTTGCTCTAAGGCTTGATCAGCTGTAATGAGCGAACCACTCGATTCTCTTGCTTCTATAATAACTGTACCAAACGATAAACCGCTGATAATTCTATTTCTCATAGGAAATTGCCAACGTTCAGGCCTTACGAAGGGCGGGTATTCTGATAATAGTAAATTTTCCTTACTTATCATATTTGCAAGTTTTGCATTCTCTTTTGGATAAATATATTGAAAACCACCTGCAATTACAGCGATTGTTTTTCCGTTGTGTAATAAAGTTAACTCATGTGCTTTAGAGTCAATACCTTTTGCTAAGCCACTAATAATGGTCCACCCCGACTGAATTAAAGGTAAAATGACCCTTTCTAAACTTCTCAAACCATACGGAGAAGGGGATCTCGCCCCAACAACACTAAGACATTTATGATCTGAAAGTAATCGAATATCTCCTTTGGCGTAGATTACCCAAGGGGGATCATATATTTGTTTTAGCATGTTTGGATATTCATCGTCAAATATTGTAACTATGTGAATATTGTAATCACTATACTTATTTAGCATACTTTGGATGTTAGAAGAATGCAAATCTTTCATGAGATTTTTCAGTTGAGTAGTGGAGATTGGGAGATGCGGTCGAAGATCTGTAAAAGAAGATTGATAGATTTTTGTTAAATTCGGATCGTAAGTTAAGAGGTTTTTTATTGACCTCCATCCGATGCCACGACAATGATGTAGATGTATTAATCTGTTGCGAAAAGTGTCCATTAGCTCCTTCCTTTCAGATTAAATAGCCCCAAACCGAGTGGTATGGGACTATTTATTTATAGATTAATGAGTTTTACATTTTTCGTAAATGCCTTTTTCCTTAAGGGTAGAAATTAAAGTTTCTCCCATTACTGCTGGAGTATCAGCAACTTGAATTCCACACTCGTTCATCACTTTAATTTTTTCATCAGCAGTCCCTTTTCCACCAGAAATAATGGCACCAGCATGTCCCATACGTTTTCCTGGAGGTGCTGTTCTCCCACCGATAAATCCGACTACAGGTTTTGTCATATTTTCCTTCACCCATAATGCAGCATCTTCTTCGGCTGTACCACCGATTTCTCCGATCATAATTACAGCATATGTGTCTGGATCTTCATTAAATGCCTTGAGAGCATCGATAAAATCCGTCCCATTCACAGGGTCTCCACCAATCCCTACTGCAGTAGATTGACCAATTCCAGCTTGTGATAGCTGATGTACTGCTTCATAGGTTAATGTTCCTGAACGAGACACTACACCTACATGCCCTTTTGTATGAATGTAACCAGGCATAATACCGATCTTACACTCCTCAGGAGTAATAACCCCTGGACAATTTGGCCCAACTAAACGGGTCTTTTTACCTTCCATATACTTCTTAACCTTTACCATATCAAGAACTGGAATATGTTCAGTAATACAAATCGCAAGGTCAAGCTCAGCATCTACTGCTTCTAGAATTGCATCTGCTGCAAATGGAGCAGGCACATATATGACAGATACATTAGCGCCTGTTGCCTTCACTGCTTCTTCAACCGTGTTAAATACTGGGACGCCTTCAGCTTCAGTTCCACCTTTTCCTGGTGTCACACCAGCAACGATTTGCGTGCCATATTCTAACATTTGCTTAGTATGAAAAAGAGCTGTTGAACCTGTGATACCTTGGACGATTACTTTTGTATCTTTATTAATAAATACACTCATTTCGTTCCCCTGCCTTTCTTACCCTACGTGTTCTACGATTTTTTGAGCACCATCAGCCATTGATTCTGCTGCAATAATATTTAAACCTGACTCTTGTAAAATTTTCTTCCCTAGGTCGACGTTTGTTCCTTCTAAACGGACAACAAGAGGAACGCTTAATTCTACTTGTTTAGCAGCTTCTACAACACCTGTTGCAATAACATCACATTTCATAATTCCACCGAAAATATTAACAAAAATCCCTTTAACACTTTCGTCAGATAGTATGATTTTGAAAGCTTCTGTTACTTTTTCAGCAGTTGCACCACCACCAACATCAAGGAAGTTTGCTGGGTCTCCGCCGTAATGTTTAATAATATCCATTGTCGCCATCGCAAGGCCGGCTCCGTTAACCATACAACCGATATTACCGTCTAATGAAATATAGCTTAAGTCATATTTCGAAGCTTCAATTTCTTTTTGGTCTTCCTCATCAAGATCACGGTAAGCTAAAACATCTTTTTGACGATAGAGAGCATTTGAGTCAAAGTTTAATTTTGCATCTAGCGCCATAACATTCCCATCACCTGTTACAACAAGTGGGTTAATTTCAGCAATGGAACAATCCTTTTCGATAAATGCTGTATAAAGACCTATCATAAATTTGACAGCCTTGTTCACTAGCTCTTTAGGGATATTAATATTAAATGCAATTCGTCTAGCTTGGAAGCCAGTTAATCCAACTACAGGATCAATGTACTCCTTAAAAATCTTCTCAGGTGTTTTTTCTGCTACTTCTTCAATTTCTGTTCCACCTTCCTCTGACGCCATTAAGACGACACGGGAAGTTTCACGATCCAACACAAGACCTATATAATATTCCTTTTTAATATCGCAGCCCTCTTCAACTAATAGGCGTTTGACTTCTTTACCTTCTGGACCCGTTTGATGAGTAACAAGTATTTTACCTAAAAGGTCATTTGCATATGTACGAACTTCATCAACGCTTTTCGCAACTTTCACGCCACCTGCTTTACCACGACCACCAGCGTGGATTTGCGCTTTCACAACACAAACTTCCGTTCCTAATTCTTTCGCTGCTTCAGCTGCTTCTTCAGCTGAAAATGCCACTTTACCATTCGGAACAGCTACCCCGTAACTTCTGAGGATTTCTTTCCCTTGATATTCATGGATATTCATTTCCCATCCTCCTACTAAATAACAAAATAAAATAGACTGCGCTTTCATTTTATATAATGGCTAGTATATTGTCTAGCATTCCAACAAAATTAATATTTTTATCTTTCACCTTGTTGTTTATCCACACGGTAAATAAAAGCAAAAATTTCTGCTACTGCTTCATATAATTCTTCGGGAATTGCTTCATTAATATTTAGCTGACTTAACAAATTTACGAGTGTTGGGTCTTCTTGAAGAGGGATATTATGCTCTTCAGCTACAGAAATAATATTCTCTGCAACAATCCCTTTTCCCTTACCAATAATCGTTGGGGAATCTTTTTTTTCTCTATCATATTTAAGTGCAATCGCTTCTCTCATTAAATCTACTTTTTCACTCATATACGTATATCTACTCCATAATAGTTGTTATCTACGTGCACCTTTTCTCCTATAGACCGAGTGATTGCCAAATTCCTCTCTCCTTCACTCGACTGTAAAACTTTAACTGAAGATAGTTGATAGTTTAACGTAAGCAAGTTTTCTTTTAACACATGCTGCATATTTTTAATGAGGTTAGCCAATCCTTCTGTATCATTAATAATTGAAATATTAATAATACGATTCTGAATGTGCACATCTATGACTGTTTCCTTTATTGTTTCTAACTCAACATAAAAGATGACTCGACAAAAATTCGGATCAATTTCACCACTCTGTTGTTTTTTCCCACTCCATTGTATTGATACATCAGTCAAGCGATCGTATAACGGTACAGGTAGCTGCATCATTATATGTTGAAATGGACCTTGTTCCTGACTTAACAATTGTTGCGCATTTAATTTGTATAATACTGTCTCAATGTTGTCATTTAGCTGCTTAGATACAGATTGCTGTAAGATGGTTAACAGTAATGGTTTTATTGACTCTACCCTTTCAATTTCGATATCGTGGGGGGTTTTTGTAAAGTCTTTTAATAGTGATTCATAGTCTAAACCCAACGCTTTACTAATTTGTTGAAATGCCATTTTAACTACTGTACCATTTCCCCATCCTTCATTATTTTGAACTGATTGACCCATTTGGGAAAGAAGCTGTTTCTCCTTATTACTAAAACCTATTAAATCATCCTTACCACTTTTAGTTATTTGCACAACAATTTCATTAAGTTTATTGCTAATGCTACTCACATCCACATTTGAGCCTAGACGTGAAGAGATTGTGCCAATGATACTTTTATCTTTATTAGTCAACCCCTCCGCCGGTAATATTGTTTGTAGCTGAGCTATCGTTTTGTCGATATTTGGTAATATAGCTGACCTTTGTCCTTGATCCTTGGCTGGATCAACATCTACTCGTATAGACTTGTTATAATTGGTTGTTTGTACAGTAATTTTATCGAGTATTGATAATATAGTTTGTTTGTCAGTGATGTGAGTTTTGTCATCAATGAGCGTCTGCAGAAGCTTACTTAAAGTATTTTCTTGCGATTGACTATTTACCGAAATAATCGACGCTAATTTCGCCTGCAGCAGTTTATTCTCTGTTGATTGGAATTTTTGAGCTCCTAATAATTCTTGAATTTGATGCAACTGTTTGCTCAACGGCTCTTTGCCGTATGTAGAAGAAATTGAATTATAAACTTCATCCGTAAATGGGAGGTCATTAACGAGCATCGTTTTAATCGTTTGTAACGTTCCTTCACGATCAGTAGATTGTTGAAACCAATTACTAGCATGGTTGATCTCCACTTTAGTGAAGGGCATGTTTTCTTTCATCAAAAAACGGAGAAGAGCAACGTTAACCTTAGAGTCTTCTAATTGAAATTGGCTGAGGAGTTTGCTAATCATACTAGACTCATTCATTTGATTTTTTGTAAATGTGGCATTTTCTAGTACTTTTAAATATAATTGTCCTTCATGATTTGAAGCCTGAAACCAATAGTTCGCACCTACCGATAACGGTACTTCAAATGAAGCAAATAATTTCATTGCACCAATTTGAACAGCAGCAATATTATTAGGAAAAAGCTTCGTTACCTTCCCTTTAAAAATATCTCCTTGATTAATTGATATAGCTTTAGTATGTTGAATTTGCATATCGTTAATAAGAGTGTGCATAAGCGACGGATGAATCATATTTGTTTACACCTCACTGACAAGTTCTAATGTCTCACGCACTGGGCTAAACGTTTTACGGTGTTCTCTCGTTACTCCAAACTGTTGTAATGCTGTGACATGCTCTTTCGTACCATACCCCATATGCTTTTCAAATTGATATTGAGGAAACTCTTCTGCTAAGTTTAGCATTATCCTGTCCCGAGTCACTTTTGCGACAATAGAACTAGCTGCGATTGCAATACTTTTCGAATCCCCTTTGATAATAGATAACTGGGGTAAGTCCATTGACAACTCCATCGCATCAATTAATAGGAAGTCAGGCTGTATTGTAAGGTCTTCAATTGCCTGTTTCATCGCATGTTTTGTTGCTTGATATATATTTACTTCATCTATTTTTTGTGCTGAAATGATGCCAACACTTGTCGCTACCGCATGTTCCACAATATATTCATACAAATAATCTCTTTTCTTCATTGAGAGCTTTTTCGAGTCATTTAACCCTGGTAAATAAAAGTCTTTAGGCAGTATCACAGCTGCAGCGACAACTGGACCAGCAAGTGGCCCCCTACCAACCTCATCTATACCTGCAATGCTGTTATACCCTTGTTCGTATAAGCTTTGTTCATATGTACTCATCTCGATAAATAACTGTCGTTGTGTGTGATGTTCCTCCTGTTGCTTCAGCCACCTAGTCAACAGCTGTTGAACACCTTTTCGGTCATCATCCTTGCATATTTTAATAATTGGATCTTTAATATTAGTCGTACCATCTAAAATTTGTTTTATTTGTTTAACAGTAAGTTTATTCATCTTAATCACTCTTTCAATATGGCTCTTTGCGTTTATTGTCACTCAGTTAAGATTAGTAGCAAAATGAGGTCTAATGCCATTGTAGATGTATGTCTGAGGCATAGATGCCAAGGTCTATTCTCGTGTTAATCTTTTAGTAGGAAAATCAAAGCAATGCGCAAACAGCATTGTCTAAACTTCGTTGCAATCGTCTTTAAATTAGAACAGTAAGAAGCTATTATTTGCGTCTTTTATCTTTTAGAGATGCGACAAACACTAGTTAGTATATAATGTGTTTTTCTTTCTTCATAGGAAAAACACATTATATACTACAACAGCTTATTCATTATATCGGTTCTAAATAAAAAAAATAAAGGCCCGCTAACATAAGCGAGCAAAACAAGATAAGCTCAGATAAGCTAAGTCCTTACTGAGCAAGGTCATTTGATTACATTTGTTACACAAAGAAAAGGGCTAGTGACTTTATCACCTACTACAAGTACTTAAGTCACCCTGAAGTCAATTGAAAAGAGGTGTTATGTATATGACCTCTTAAAACACTTTGTTACTCATATTCGGCAGGACTTTCGAATGTTAATGGTCCAAGTTTTTCTGAACGTATCTCTCTCAAGACTAACTCAGATACTTTATCGTAATCTATTATTCCACCAGCCATGATACAGCCTCGTCTTTTGCCGATTTCATCAAAGGTTATGACGATGTCATCGTGAATTTCTTGCAAATTGTATCTATCTTTCAACCGATCTGGATATTGATTGCTTAAAAATCTTAAAGCGTATACAGTAATATCTTGTAAGTTTAAAATCGTATCTTTTATAGCACCTGTTGTAGCAAGCTTTAACCCAACAGCTTCGTCCTCAAACTTCGGCCATAAAATACCCGGAGTATCTAAGAGTTCTAATTCTTTACCAACTTTAATCCACTGTTGTGCTTTTGTTATTCCAGGTCTATCACCTGTCTGAGCAATTTTTTTCTTTGCTAGACGATTGATTAACGTTGATTTACCTACATTAGGAATTCCTACTATAACAGCTCTAATTGGACGTGGTTTCACGCCTTTTTGTCTCATCTTATCAAATTTGTCTTGCAGCATTTCTTTTGAAATGGCAACAATCTGCTTCATCCCTTTACCTGACTGAGAATCAATTGGTATAGCTCGATCCCCTCGTTGTTGAAAGTAGTCTATCCACTCTTTTGTTTTACTTGGGTCAGCCATATCAGCTTTATTAAGTAAAATAAGTCTTGGCTTATTACTAATCATTTCATCAACCATTGGATTTCTTGAAGAAGCTGGAATACGTGCATCTACAAGCTCAAAGACGATATCTATGAGTTTTATTTTTTCAATGACCTGGCGTTTTGCTTTAGCCATATGCCCCGGAAACCATTGAATTGTCATTTTTTCATTTCATCCTCTCTTACTAGTTTGCTATCCTTATTTGAGAAAATGGCCAATACACAACACTAGTTTTTCCAAGGACTTCATCAATAGGTATCGTTCCAATATGGCGGCTGTCTCTGCTTGCACGACGATTGTCTCCTAAAACAAATAACTCTCCATCCGGAACTGTAACTTCAAATGGGTCTGTAAGAGGTGTACCTGCTATTAACTCTTTCTTTTTTTCATCTAAATATGGCTCCTCAAACTTTTCACCATTAATATAAAGAGTATCATCTTTATATTCTACATGATCACCTGGCAAGCCAATCACTCTTTTTATATAATCTTTTTCAGCATTAGCATGAAATACAACGATATCGAAGCGGTGAGGTTCGCCGATTGTATATGAGATTTTATTGACAATCATTCTGTCTGTATTATTTAAGGTTGGCATCATTGACTCTCCATCAACTACGATGGGTGCGAAAAGAAAGTATCTGATGACCGCAGCTAACAATATGGCAATAATTAATGCTTTAACCCACTCAAACAATTCATTTTTTTTAGTTGTCATAACGCTACCACCTATGCTTTTTAATCTTATATATGAAAAAAGAGCTTGATAGACAAGCTCCTTTTTAGTTCTATTATCGAATTTCTTTAATACGCGCAGCCTTACCTCTAAGGTTACGTAAGTAGTAAAGTTTTGCACGGCGTACTTTACCACGACGAATTCTTTCAAGTTTAGCAATTTTAGGTGAATGTAATGGCAATGTACGTTCAACACCTACACCGTAAGATACTTTACGGACAGTAAATGTTTCGCTAATCCCGCCACCACGACGCTTAATTACTACACCTTCAAACACCTGAATACGCTCACGGCTACCCTCGACAACTTTAATGTGTACACGTACAGTGTCACCAGAACGGAATTCAGGTAGATCTGATCTTAACTGTTCTTTTGTGATTTCTTCAATTAATTGTTGCATCGTTTTCAACTCCTTCCACAGATGTTCATTCCAATGTTTTACATTACAGCGGAACATCAGTCATCCGTAACATAAAGATATTCATCCTTAGTCACAAAAAACATCATAGCATAAAAATGAATGACATGCAATAACTAGCTTTGTTGTTTTTTTAACTCGTCTAACCATTTTTCTTGTTGAGGTGTAAGGTCAGCTTGACTCAATAAATCTGGTCGGCGAAGTAGTGTACGCCTCAAAGATTCTTTTTGACGCCACTCTGAAATTCTTTGATGATTCCCAGATAATAAAACATCAGGCACTTGATGATCTTGGAAGTTTGCTGGTCTTGTGTATTGCGGATGTTCAAGCAAACCCATAGAAAATGACTCCTCAACAGCTGATTCATCATTCCCTAACACTCCAGGAAGGAGTCTAACAACACTATCAATAACGACCATCGAAGCCAATTCTCCACCTGTCAAAACAAAATCACCAATGGATATTTCGTCAGTAACTAGATGCTCGCGTATTCTTTCATCGTACCCTTCATAATGGCCACAAATGAACACAATATGATCCTCTGTTGATAGTTCTTTTGCCTTACTTTGATTAAATTTCTCACCTTGAGGGCACATTAATATGATTCGCGGATTCGTATTTATTTCTTTGCTCAAGTCTTCGATGGCTGAAAAAATAGGTTGTGGGGTTAATACCATGCCTGCCCCACCACCATATGGGTAATCATCAACTTTCCCATGCTTGTTAGTCGTATATTCACGAAAATTAGTTGCTTTTAATGATACAGCTTCTTTGTCTTGTGCTTTTTTTAATATAGAATGACCAAATACGCCTTCAAACATTTCAGGGAACAATGTAAGAATGTCAATCTTCATATTTACAGTAACCCCTCTAATGGTTTAATAATAATCTTCTTGTCATGAATATTAATATCTAGCACAATTTCATCGATATAAGGAATGAGTATTTCTTGATTATTATGTCCTTTGACGACCCACACATCGTTTGCACCAGGTGTTAATATTTCCTTAACTGTACCTAGTTCTTTTGACTCATCTGTATATACATGGCAACCGATAATTTCATGGAAATAAAATTCACCTTCATCAAGTTCACCTAATTGATCCTCAGGGACTTTTAGTAAGGAGCCCTTATATTTCTCAACTTCATTTACGTTGTGGTAGCCCTCAAATGTCAACAGATCAAAATTTTTATGCAAACGATGGCTTTTAATTACAACCTCGATAGGTTGATTATTTTCATCTGTAAAAATATAGAGCTTATTCCCTAGTTGATAACGTTCTTCTGCAAAATCCGTCTTCGAAATGACTCTTACTTCTCCTTTAATACCATGAGTATTAACAATTTTTCCAACATTATACCACTTGCCCATTTAACTTCACCTCTATCTCATTTCTACTACAATACCTTCCTTGATAATAATTGTTTTGTCATGAGATATGTCGTCCCAACTATCACCAACATTTATATCGACAATCGCCTGTACTTCTTTTTCTCTTAATTCACTGCCAATAGGTAAAATTTCTAGCTGTTCAATTTGAAAATCCAAAACTTTTATTTTATCCAGCCTCGAATTTATTTCTCGTTCAAAATATGTATGTAGTGTTGATGCCTGATACTTCTTATTATTTTCCATTTTCTTTCGTTCAAATCGGAGCTGATCACATTCTTTTTGCAATTGAAATTTTGACTTTTGAAACTTATCTAGTAGACCGTCTTTACTTTTCTCAGTGAGTACTTGCTTTACAATTATATTTTGTATAATTTTCATGGCAACCATCCCTTTAATAGGTTCGTTCTACCCTTATTGTGCATTGAAACTCACGTTAACAGTACCTGTATACCCATAAGTATAACAAAGAAATATATCGTTCTCATTAAAGCTTAGTACTTCACCCATACACACGAAATCTCTTGACTTCATATGGATGGGTGAAGTGACGACCTTTGTTAGTAGTTTTCTCTTCCCTAAACAAAGCACGTCTAAATGTAAAGAAAGGGAGGGGGTTACCCCCCACCCTTTTCTCTATATGCGGATGTTCAAATCGTCCGGGAAATATGTCTGGCGAATTACTGCGTTGGCTTGTTTTTCCGCTCCTCATGTACCCTTTAAACGTACACTCTGGTGCTCAAACCTACGCCGCCTTGTTCTTCTCCGACCTTTTTCTCCTCCCATTTGAACACGTACAATTAGCGGATGTTCAAATCGTCCGGGAAATATGTCTGGCGACTACGCTCGTATACGTCATGCTGTTCGCACGTTTGCCACAGGTTGCGGCTCTGGTTAGTGAGACTTACTGTCGACATTATTCCCGTTCATGTGATTTGTTTAACATTGCTATTAATCATTAATCTCTAGATGAATTCGTTTCTTTTCACTTGCGCCTGCTGCATAAACAACAGTGCGTATCGCTTTTGCCACTCGACCTTGCTTACCAATTACTTTTCCCATGTCTTCTTTATGGACAGATAAATGGTATGTTATGTTGCGCTCATCAGATGTTTCTTTCACCAATACATCATCCGGATAATCGACAAGGGCTTTTACGATCGTTTCAATTAACTGTCTCATCCGATTCACAATAGTTACTTACTGTTTTTAGCATTATGGAATTTTTCCATAATCCCTTGTTTTGAGAATAGATTACGAACAGTATCAGATGGTTTTGCTCCATCTTGCATCCACTTAAGAGCTAACTCTTCATTGATGTTTACTTGAGCTGGTTCTGCAACTGGGTTGTATGTTCCAACTGTTTCGATGATTCTACCATCACGTGGTGAACGTGAATCTGCTACTACAATACGATAAAAAGGAGATTTTTTTGCTCCCATACGTTTTAAACGAATTTTTACTGCCATTATAAGCACCTCCGAAAATATTTCACACAGAATAGTATATTATCAAAAAATCAATATGTTTGTAAAGTGTTTTTTCTTAACAGTATTATTTTCCCTACATAAACGGGAATTTCATACCCTTCTTCTTACTTTTGGACATGTTGGTCATTTGTTTCATCATTTTCTTCATGTCCTCGAACTGCTTCAACAAACGGTTAACTTCTTGAACAGAAGTTCCGCTTCCTTTTGCAATTCGCTTCTTTCTACTTGCATTAATAATCTCTGGCTGGACTTTTTCAGCTTTCGTCATCGAACGAATAATAGCCTCAACATGACCAATTTGCTTTTCATCCACCTGAACGTTCTTCAGACCTTTCATTTTGTTTGCTCCAGGTAACATATTAATTAAGTCATCTAGAGGGCCCATTGAACGAACTTGGGATAGTTGTTCTAAAAAGTCATCAAACGTAAAGGACATTGTCCTCATTTTTTGTTCTAACTCTTTGGCTTTATCTTCATCAACTGTAGCTTGAGCTTTTTCAATTAATGTTAGTACATCCCCCATACCTAGTATACGAGATGCCATGCGTTCAGGATGAAATGCTTCAAGAGCATCAAGCTTTTCTCCCAAACCAACAAACTTAATTGGTTTACCTGTAACAGCCTTTACCGATAATGCAGCACCACCACGTGTGTCTCCATCAAGCTTCGTCAAAACTACACCTGTAATTCCAAGTTGGCTATTAAAGCTTTCAGCTACGTTAACAGCGTCCTGACCCGTCATTGCATCGACGACCAAGAAAATTTCATGAGGGTTTGTTACCTCTTTGATTTGAGCTAGCTCATCCATTAATGCTTCATCGATATGGAGTCGCCCAGCAGTATCAATAAGAACATAATCATTATGTTGTTCTTTTGCTTGCGCGATTGCCTGTTTAGCTATTTCCACCGGGCTCACTTGGTCACCAAGAGAGAAAACCGGCATACTCAGCTGTTTTCCTAACGTTTGTAGCTGTTTTATAGCAGCAGGTCGATAAATATCAGCAGCTACTATAAGTGGATTTTTGTTGTATTTTTTTCTAAGTAAATTTGCTATTTTCCCAGTATGAGTTGTTTTACCTGCACCTTGTAACCCTACCATTAAGATAACAGTTGGCGGACGATTTGCTACAGCAATTTTACTTTGCTCTCCACCCATCAGTTCAGTCAGCTCTTCTTTTACTACTTTAATAACCTGTTGACCAGGGGTTAAACTCTTCATAACCTCTTGACCGACAGCTCTTTCACTGACTCGTTTCACAAAATCCTTAACAACCTTAAAGTTAACGTCCGCTTCTAATAATGCAAGACGCACTTCTCGCATCATCGCTTTTACATCTGCTTCCGTTACTTTTCCTTTGCCTGTGATTTTCTTAATTGTATTTTGCAGTCGGTCGGCTAATCCTTCAAATGCCATTTCTATGCCGCCCCCTTACTCTAATTTCTCGAGTTCATTAAGTACTGCAAGCTGTTTTGTATTGTCCTGAACGCTACTTGACATGATTTCTTTCAGATCAGAAAAAAGTGTTTGACGTTGCTGAAATTTTTGAAATAGCAACAACTTCTCTTCATACTGTTCAAGCATCGTTTCCGTCCGTCTAATGTTATCATATACTGCCTGGCGACTAACATTAAACAGTTCAGCAATTTCACCAAGGGAAAAGTCGTCTAAATAATATAAAGACATATAGCTTTGTTGCTTTTCCGTTAACAACGAATGATAAAAATCATATAGATAATTCATTCTTGTCTTTTTTTCAAGCATGGTCTTTCCCCCTATGTTAAGTGAATTACCTTTACAAATTGTACTAGGTCAAATCATTAATGTCAAGTTTTTTTCTTAACAGCTCTTTTATGCTTCAGTATCAGCGATTAAACCAGCAAAAAGGCCATAGACGTATTGTTCTGGGTCAAATTGTTGTAAATCATCAACTTTTTCCCCAAGACCGACCAATTTAACAGGAATCGATAGCTCATTTCGAATAGCCAATACGATACCTCCCTTTGCAGTACCGTCTAACTTTGTTAAAACAATTCCTGACACATCTGTTGATTCTGCAAATTGCTTAGCTTGGCTCATCGCATTTTGACCTGTGGTAGCATCTAAAACGAGTAACACTTCGTGAGGAGCTCCTGGAACTTCCCGTTCGATCACACGCTTTACCTTTTCAAGTTCTTTCATTAGATTAACTTTGTTTTGCAATCTACCTGCTGTGTCACATAATAAAATATCAGCGTTGCGCGCTTTAGCTGCCTGAACTGCATCGTACATAACTGCAGCAGGGTCAGAGCCTGGAGATTGCTTAATTACATCCACACCAACTCTATCTCCCCATACTTCCAGTTGGTCTATAGCACCAGCACGAAATGTATCTCCTGCAGCCAATAATACTGATTTTCCTTCATTTTTAAATTTATTTGCAAGTTTTCCAATAGTAGTTGTTTTACCAACACCATTAACTCCAACGAACAAAATGACAGTTAAAGATTGCTCTTGAATATTTATCTTAGCAGATAAATCGTCCTGCCCTTCATAAATTTCAACTAGCTTTTCTGTTATAACATCTTGAACTTCTCTCGTGTCCTGTATATTTCTACGTTTTACTTCCATTTTTAATTCATCAATTAATTCCATTACAGTTGCTACACCAACGTCTGCTCCAATTAAGATTTCTTCCAACTCATCAAAAAAATCTTCATCTACAGACCTGTATCTCGCAACAAGGTCATTCACCTTTTCTGAAAAAGAATCCCTTGTTTTCGATAAACCATCTTTGAATTTTTCTGTTACAGAATCTGTCTGTTTAGTAATTTTTTCTTTTAATTTTTTAAAAAAGCTCACATTTGTTCTTCCCTTCTTATTTCATAAAATAGTTTCTCAAGTATCTTTTAGTTAGGCTGCTTTCTCATTAATTGTTGCTTTTCGTATTATGAGCTAATCACCATTAACGTTCGTGGCATCTTTTCTTTTGAATAACGATGAATAACAATATAAACCACTTTTTATAGTACTAATTTGATTACAATAGCAACAAAGTTTACGAAAAGATCCCATTGTTAACGTTTCTTTACTTTAGGCTGTTTTCGCATTAATTGTTGCTTTTCGTATTATGAGCTAATCACCATTAACGTTCGTGGCATCTTTTCTTTTGAATAACGATGAATAACAATATAAACCACTTTTTATAGTACTAATTTGATTACAATAGCAACAAAGTTTACGAAAAGATCCCATTGTTAACGTTTCTTTACTTTAGGCTGTTTTCGCATTAATTGTTGCTTTTCGTATTATGAGCTAATCACCATTAACGTTCGTGGCATCTTTTCTTTTGTATATCGATGAATAACAATATATACTACTTTTTTTATTGTACTTATTTGATGAAAAGATCCTTACTTAACCAATTCAGCAGTTTCACCGAGTCGAACTGATACTAGCTTAGACACACCCGATTCTTGCATCGTAACTCCATAAAGAACATCAGCTTCTTCCATTGTTCCTTTTCTGTGGGTAATAACTATAAATTGTGTATCTGAGCTATAACGTTGTAAATATTGTGCAAAACGATGGACATTAGCTTCATCTAGCGCAGCTTCTACCTCATCCAAAACACAAAATGGAACAGGACGAACCTTTAAAATTGCAAACAATAATGCTATAGCAGTTAAAGCTCTTTCTCCACCTGATAATAAACTAAGATTTTGAGGTTTTTTCCCTGGTGGCTGTGCAATAATTTCAACTCCAGTATTTAATAAATCCCCTGGATCTGTAAGCTTCAATTCTGCCCTTCCACCACCAAATAATGCTTGGAAAACAGGCTCGAAGTGAGAACTGATATTGTTAAATGTTGTTTGAAACCTTCGCTTCATTTCATCGTCCATTTCATCGATAACCTGATATAATGTGTCCTTTGCTTGTAGCAAATCTTCCTTCTGCTCTTGTAAAAAGGAATAACGCTCATTTACACGCTCAAACTCATCAATTGCACCAAGATTAACATTTCCAAGCTCATCAATTGCAAGCTTAATTAATTTTACTTTCTGCCTAGCTTCCTCTATATTCAAATCCAAAGGATATCGTTCTTTCGCAGCCTCAAAAGATAACATATATTCTTCTCGTAAGTGAGTTAATCTGTTTTCTAATTCCACGTCTAGACGATTAATTTTTACTTCTTCATCGCGTAAAACCTCTACAAGCTGCTTATATTGTCGTTTTTGTTCTTTCGCTTCGCGCTCCTGATCCTCTAATTTCTGCTGTAAATGAAGCCGTTGATCGCGACGTTCAGCGATAAGTTGAACAGTAGCTGATTTATCATGTTTCTTTTTTACAGCTTCAGAGACTAAAACCTCTTCACCCGATGAGTTTGAACTCATCTCATTTTGCAGTAATGAAAGGTCCTCCTTCGCTTCCTGCAATTTATCTTCAATTTCAGCCATAGCATGTAATGTGCGACCTGCTTTCTCTTGATGATTCGCTAACAGCTGCTCTTGGCTTGCTAATTCAACCTTTAGTTCTGTTATTTCTTTTTGTAATGATTCTTTTGATATTTGTTGGTCATTCTTTTCTAAAGTAAGTTTTTCAATTTCTTGATCAAGATTCATCACTTGGTTTTTGATGACGCTCACTTGTTCTTTAATCGTTCTTGTTCTTGCATTCATTTCATTCATTTGTTGTGAGAAATTTTCTTTTTCAAAGTCGTAAACAGTTAAACGATCGTTAACATTTTTTTCTTCTATTTCTAGCTCTCGAATTTCTCCTTTTATTGACTGCTCACTCAAACGAAGCGTATTTCCCGTTTCACGTAAAACTTCAAGCCCTGCCTCGACTTCTTTAATGGTGTCCTTCAGTTCCTTTACTTGAGCTTCAAGCTGTGAAGTCTTTTGCTCCATATCAAGTACTTTCACTGAAAGCTCTTCAAGCTCACGTCCTCTGCTTAATAACGAATTTGATTTTTGTTTTACTGCCCCACCTGTCATGGACCCACCAGGATTTACAACATCACCTTCAAGTGTAACGAGGCGATACCTAAATTGTAATTGCCTTGCTAAATCATTTGCACCTTTTAAATCAGTAGTAATGACTACTGTCCCTAGTACGTTTTTCAATACAGCGCTATACTTTTCATCAAATGTTATTAAGTCTGAAGCAACCCCTACATATGATGGATGGTTTTTTATTTGATTTAGTTGCAGATCTGAAATTTTACGCTCTTTGATGACTGATAATGGTAAGAATGTAGCCCTGCCATATGAGTTTTTCTTTAAATAACTAATAGCTTGCCTAGCATTTTGTTCATCATGAACGACAATATGCTGTGTTGCTGCTCCCAATGCTATTTCTATAGCAATTTCATACTCCTGAGGTACTTGAATTAATTCTGCGATGGCACCTTCAACACCTTGCAAATGTTTATCTCTAGCTTTTAATACTTCTTTAACACCGTGAAAAAATCCGGAATAATCTTCTTTGATTTCTTCCAACATTTCTTTACGAGATTTGGTCTGCTGTAAGTACTGATAAGCTTGATAAAGTAAATTCTCCTTTTTTTGGTACTTGGTCTTCAACTGTTCCAGGTTTGTTTGTTTATTTCGAAATGTACTAATTTGTTCGTTAATTTCTTCTTGAACTTTCGAAATTTTAGCTTGGAGTAGTAGTTTTTGATCATTCGTTTCTTTTCGTTGAATAATATATTTTTGATTTACTTCTTCTAAGTGTGATTTACGGACATTTTGTTGTTTCAGCTGATCTTCAATATTTGTAAGTTCATTATTCAAGGCAGCTTTCTTATTTAATAATTCAATATAGTCACTTTTTAACCCTTCAATTACGTCTTCAATATTTTGATCATAAGATGCAAACATTTGTGTTTTCTGCTTTAAGTCAAGCTGCTTAACATTAACATCTTCTTCATAATGTTTAAGTAGCTGAGCTTCTTCATCTCTTTGAGCTAAATGATCGTGTCTTTTTACCTCAAATTCATCAATTATTTTTTCTAATTGTGTTCTATTTTGGGAGGCGTTTTTCTTGCGTTCCTTCAGAACTTCTTTCCGGCCTTCTAGCTTTTCTAATTCTTCACTAGCGAGCAGTAGTACTTCTTGAAGATCATCTATAGATTCATCAAGCGCGATTATTTGCTCACGATGGTGCTCAATTTCAGATTCTAATTTCTGTAAAGAAGAAGAGGATTCGATTTCATCATTTTTATGTTGTTGAAATATATTACGAAGGTCCTCCCATTTTTTATGAAGGTCTTCTACTTCAAATACTGTTAAGGCAACCTCAATTTTTTCGAGGTCCTCCTTCTTTTCGATATAATCTTTAGCAATTGATGATTGAATTTCTAGTGGCTCAATTTGACCTTCAAGCTCGTGGACGATATCAGAGACACGGTGTAAATTCTCCTGGGTCTCAGCTAATTTATATTCTGCTTTTTTCTTGCGAGTTTTATATTTTAACACTCCAGCAGCTTCTTCAAAAATAGAGCGCCTTTCTTCAGCTTTACTGCTTAAAATTTCTTCTACTTTACCTTGGCTTATAATTGAAAAAGCTTCTCTTCCAAGACCTGAATCCATAAATAAATCAACAATATCTTTTAGTCGACACTGCTGTTTATTTATTAAAAATTCACTTTCTCCTGAACGAAAAACTCTCCTTGTGACACTTACCTCATGATAATCTATCGGTAAAAACTGGTCTTCATTGTCTAATGTTAACGTTACTTCTCCTATATTCAATGGTTTTCTTGAGTCACTACCTGCAAAAATAATATCTTCCATTTTCGCTCCGCGTAGAGATTTTGCAGATTGTTCCCCCAATACCCACCTAATAGCATCGGTAATATTACTTTTCCCACTGCCGTTCGGCCCAACTACTGCAGTTACACCTGGCACAAAATCAATAGAAACTCTTTCTGCAAACGATTTAAATCCAACGATATCTAACCGTTTGAGGAACATGAATATCCCTCCTATTACTAAAAATTCTTTTATTATGACGTGTGTACACTTGATTATCTCTGCCTAGCACAGGCAGCATTTCATTTGATCAGCCTTATAGTTTACTTAATTTGGTATGTGTTGTTGATTAATGGCTATCTTCGTATCTTTCTGAACTAAGACATTAATACGTTCACAAATAACATTCTTTGGCATCTTATTTTTTATAACCATAATTTCCATAGCTCTAGCCTAGTAATAAATGTTTGAATAGCAACAAGCTATACGAATAGAGCCTTTTTAAAAATACCCCCATAAAGGGGGCATTAATGGTGTTATAATGATTCTTTTACTTTTTGCAAAGCCTTTTTCGCAGCGTTTTGCTCTGCTTCTTTTTTTGACTTCCCCCTACCTTCACCAAGTGTTTTGTTATTTATACAAACTGAAGATACAAACTCTCGATTATGAGCAGGACCGTTTTCCTGTAAGATTTTATATTCGAGTAAACCAGCTCCATCTCTCTGAATTAATTCTTGAAGCTGACTTTTATAATCCATCGTATGAGAAAAAGCACCATCATTTATTTTAGGAAATACAACCATATCTAGAAAGGAACAAACAGCGTCAATTCCTTGATCTAAGTATAATGCTCCAATAAATGCCTCAAATACATCCGCTAATAATGCTGGTCGTTCTCGTCCACCAGTTAACTCTTCTCCTTTACCTAGCAAAACTAGCTTACCGAAGGATAGGTCATTTGCAAAAGAAACAAGAGAAGATTCACAAACTACAGCAGCACGAAGTTTCGTTAATTTGCCTTCACTTAGCAATGGGTATTTTTTATACAAATATTGGGAAATTGTTAACTCAAGAACTGCGTCTCCTAAAAACTCTAATCTCTCATTATCTTCATAGAGCCGTTTTCGATGCTCATTCACATAAGATGAATGCGTAAATGCTTGCAACAACAATTTTTTATTTTGAAATCGAAAACCTATTTTTTCTTGAAATTCATTAAATTTCGCATGCTTTTCAATACCTGTTTTTTTCATGTTATTTTAGGTACCTCCAACAAAACTTGATGTTCGGAATTGTTCATTTCTAGAGGTTGATCATTGCACTTTATTGCCTATGTACTAATATGGCACCTATTATGATGATAAAGTCCCGCCTTAAACGGGACTTTTAATAGATAAAACGGAATTATTGCTGACCGTTTATGTAGTTAACAGCGTCACCAACTGTAGCTATCTTTTCAGCATCTTCATCGGAAATTTCCATATCGAATTCGTCTTCAAGCTCCATCACTAGCTCTACTACATCTAGGGAATCAGCACCAAGATCATCTTTAAATGAAGATTCTAATTTCACCTCTGACTCTTCAACTCCAAGGCGATCAACGATAATCTTA
Source organism: Cytobacillus sp. IB215665 (assembly GCF_033963835.1). Lineage (NCBI taxonomy): Bacteria > Bacillati > Bacillota > Bacilli > Caryophanales > Bacillaceae > Cytobacillus > Cytobacillus sp. IB215665. Next base: position 270,888 of record NZ_JAXBME010000004.1, on the reverse strand, counting down.
GTTACACGTTCTAAAACATCTGCCATTATTGCTCACCTCCCCTCAAATATTATAGTGTATTTTCATTCAAAAAACTAGTTGTATTATTTTAAAAGGCTGTTTTCGTATCGATTGTTGTTTTTCATTCTAAGAGATCACGTCTTTCTAAAGCGTTCGTCGTACCTTCTCTTCTTTTTAGGACAATCGGATAATAATACCATCTAGCTGTTCACATTCTATTAAAAAATCAACAAATTTTACAATAACAGCCTTATTAAAAGCACCTTTTTGTTAAACTCTTTACATGACCATTCCGCCATCAACGTGCAATGTTTGTCCAGTCATATACCCACTTGCTTCAGAAGCTATAAATGCCACAACAGCTGCTACGTCTGTCGGTTCACCAAATTTCACAAGTGGAATTTGTTTCAACATTTCATTACGAATATCTTCATTTAATTCATCGGTCATATCAGTTGTAATAAAGCCTGGGGCTATTGCATTTACTGTAATGTTTCTACTTGCTAATTCCTTAGCAGAACTTTTTGTTAAACCTATCACACCAGCTTTTGCAGCAACGTAGTTTGCTTGTCCAGGGTTACCTGCTACTCCAACGACTGAAGCAATATTAATTATTCTTCCAGCTCTTTGCTTCATCATTTGGCGGGTAACAGCCTTTGTACAATTGAATACGCCCTTTAAATTTGTATTAATGACAGTATCCCACTCATCTTCTTTCATTCTCATTAACAAGTTATCCCTTGTTATTCCGGCGTTGTTTACTAGAATGTCTAGCTTGCCAAATTTAGCGATCACACCTTTAATCATAGAAGATACCGCTTCAGAATTTCCAACGTCAGCTTGAATCGCAACTGCTTCAGAACCAATTGTTTTTATTTCATCCACCACTTCGTTTGCCCTTGCTTCACTTCCTGCAAAATTTACTACTACACTAGCACCTTGCTTCGCTAGTTCCAATGCAATAGCACGACCAATCCCTCTAGATGCACCTGTCACTAAGGCAACTTTTCCTTGCAACGTCATATTTTTATTCCCCTTTCAATCTTTCAATTGTCAATAGCATTGACTCTTCATCATTTATTGAATAGGCATTAACCCTTCTGTTAACCTTTTTGATGAGTCCTGAAAGAACTTTACCAGGACCAATTTCTATAAAGGTATCTACACCATTGTCAAGCATGTATTCTACAGACTGTTGCCACAAAACTGGAGAATATAATTGTTCAATTAAAGCTTGCTTTATTTCTGTACTCTTTGTTAATGGCTTTGCATGAATGTTCGTTACTACTGGAATCTTTGCATGATTAATTGTTATTTCGTCTAATATGTGATCGAATTTATTAGCAGCTGGTTGCATGAGTGATGAATGAAATGGTCCACTTACAACTAAAGGGATGACGCGTTTTGCACCTTGTTCTTTACATTGTTTCGTTGCGATTGATACTCCCTCAGCTGTTCCAGAAATAACAATTTGACCAGGACAGTTCAAATTAGCGAGTTGAACTGGATATCCATCAGCTGTAATTTGGGTTGTGATTTCTTGTAGCTGACCTTGTTCCATCCCTAGTACAGCTGCCATTGACCCTTCTCCTGCAGGAACAGCTTCTTCCATTAATTCGCCTCGTTTCCTTACTGCATACACTGCATCTTCAAATGACAATGCTTCGGCAGCCACAAGTGCGCTATATTCTCCTAAACTATGACCCGCAACATAATCAGGTCGTATATTTTCTTCTTTGAACCGTTCAAGAATAGCTATGCTCGTCGTTAATAAAGCTGGCTGTGCATTCATCGTTAACGTTAATTTATCAGCTGGACCTTGGAAAATAAGGTCAGTTAATGAAATACCTAGTTTTTCATCAGCTTTGTTAAAAACAGCTGCCACATTGTCATATTTTTGTGCAAGGCTTTGTCCCATACCAACAATTTGTGAACCTTGGCCTGGAAAAACAAATGCAATTTTCCCCATATGATCATTCCTCTCTTTACTAATCAATCAACAGATTCAACTTGTTGCTTTATCAATTCAGTAACATTGTTATCAACGATATCTTTTGCTTGACGAATAGCGTTAAAGATCGCATTGGCGTCAGAAGAACCATGTGCTTTAATTACTGGAGCTTTTAAACCAAACAACCCAGCTCCACCGTATTCTGAATAATCCATTTTAGCTTTTAAATCTAACAGTTGAGGCTTTAATACAGAAGCTGCAAATTTGCTCTTAAAATTGCTTGTTAATGTTGTTTTTAACATAGAAAAAACTGATTGTGCTGTTCCCTCTATTGCTTTTAATGTAACATTACCCGTAAAGCCATCTGTTATGACTACATCTGCAACCCCATCTAATAAGTCTCGCGCCTCAACATTACCAATAAAGTGTAATGACGTTTTTTCTAATAAGGAAAAGACTTGCTTCATAAGGTCGTTTCCTTTATTCTTTTCTGTTCCTATATTTAACAAGCCCACTCTAGGTGATGGAACACCCCGTACTTTCTCAGCATAAATCGACCCCATAATCGCATACTGTAGCAAATGTTGATCTTTGGCATCCACATTAGCTCCAGCATCTAGCATTATAAAACCACGTCCATCTGCAGTTGGTAATGTTGGAGCTAATGCAGGACGATCAATTCCATCGATTCTACCGACTATGAATAAACCCGCTGCCATTAGAGCACCCGTATTCCCTGCAGAAATACAAGCATCCGCACGCCCTTCTTTCACTTCTTTTGCCATAAGTACCATAGAGGCATTTTTCTTTCTACGAACTGCCCTTACAGGCTCATCAGTTGCTTCAATTATTTCATTGGCATGTATTATAGAAAGACGTTTCTGTTCAGAAACATATGTCTTAATTTTGTCTTCATCCCCTATTAAAGTAATATGTAAGCTAGGGAAAGCTTCTAGCGCTTTTAGAGTGCCTAAAACAATTTCTTTAGGTGCATGGTCACCACCCATTGCATCGATTGCGATTCTCATTTGTTGAACCTACCTTTTAATTACTTTTTGAACGATACATTTCAAATTCCCCTGAAAATACCATTTCTGCTCCGACAAAGCTGTTTACTTCTACTATTGTTCTCCCTTTCTTCTTATCCAATCCTTTAACTTTGGCTTTAGCTATCACACGCTCAGTTTCTTTTACTTGGCGCATGAAACGGATTGTTGCTTGCGCAGTTAACGCTAGTTCATCATTAATAACTGCAACTGCAAGGGAGTTAGCTTGAGCAAAAAGATGATGACCACGCATAATCTTATTTCTTTTAAAAACGTGTTCCTTTTCTACATCAAAAATTGAAATAGCACTTTCATCAGGAACAATATCTACAATTTCTCCAATTACCTCTTCAATCGGAAGCGAACGAACTTGTTCATCAAAATTCTTTTCTGCAACATATTTTATTCGCTCTCGCAATTCAGGAATCGATAACTCCATTCGATCGAGTCGTATCGTTTGGATGCTCACAGAAAATTTTACTGCTAATTCTTCGTCGGTGACGAATGGATTTTCAGTTATTGTTTGTTGCAATTGCTCCTGTCGTACTTTTTTATTTTTACGCATATGAGAAAACACCATCCGTATTATTATGACTAGGTACTAATAGTAGTATATAATTAAATGCTTCAATTTGCAAATAATCAATCTGTTATTAATCCAGTTTTTCTCCATGTAAAGCACCGGTTTGTTGCAAGTATTTTCTTAGTTCCTCATACTCATTATTTTGCCAAAATGCGGTTGATTGAATAAGCTTAGCAGCATCATCTCTGGCTACTTCCAATGCACGATAATCATGTACCATATCAGCCACTTTAAACTCTGGAACACCACTTTGCTTTTTACCAAAGAAATCACCAGGCCCACGAAGCTCTAGGTCCTTTTCAGATAGCTTAAAACCATCATTTGTTTCTGTCATGATATTCATTCGCTCTTTACCTACTTCTGATTTTGGGTCCGCTAGCAATATGCAATAAGACTGATTCTCACCACGACCAACACGACCTCGAAGCTGATGTAATTGTGACAACCCGAAACGATCTGCATCATAAATTAACATAAATGTGGCATTTGGAACGTTTACTCCAACTTCAACAACAGTTGTTGAAACAAGCACTTGAACGTTATTTGTACTAAAGTCTCTCATTACAGCTTCCTTCTCTGCAGAAGGAAGTTTACCATGCATTAGTCCAATATGATATTTATTGCTAAAATATTGTGTCAAAATACTATGGACATCTATCGCATTTTGCACGTCCAATTTATCAGATTCTTCAATGAGTGGACAGATGATATAAGCTTGTCTTCCTTTGATCAGCTCTTGTTTCATGAACTCAAGGACTCTCTCAAGCATGTCGTGTCTTGCCCAGTATGTTTCTATCTCTTTTCTACCAGCTGGCATTTCGTCTATTACTGAAACATCCATTTCTCCAAAAACAGTGATTGCTAGAGTTCGAGGGATAGGCGTAGCAGTCATAAATAGAACATGGGCATTTTCACCTTTTTCTCTTAACGTTCTACGTTGTGCTACTCCAAAACGATGCTGTTCATCAGTAATAACAAGACCCAATTTATTGAATGAAATCTCATCTTGAATTAATGCATGTGTTCCAACGATAATATCGATTTCACCACGCGTTAGTTGGTCAATTATTTCTCTACGCTTTTTCCCTTTCACAGAGCTCGTTAACAACTCAATACGCATTGGAAAAGCACTAAATAACTGCTTCAATGAGTATTCATGCTGTTCTGCTAATATTTCCGTTGGAACCATCAAGGCTCCCTGATATCCTGCCAACACAGTTGCAAAAAGTGAAATCGCTGCTACAACAGTCTTTCCAGATCCAACATCACCTTGTAATAACCGATTCATGCGGTAAGGTGTTGCTAAATCACTTGTAATTTCGTGGACAACACGATTTTGGGCATTAGTTAGTGGGAAAGGTAATTGGTCAATAAAGCTGTCAAGCTCATTTTTTGGATATTCCATCACTACACCTACAGATTGTTCCCTCTCGAACTTTCGAAGTGTTTGCATTTGTAATTGAAATAGTAAAAATTCTTCGTAAACAAACCTTCTTCTTGCTTGTTTTAAATCTTCATGTGATAAAGGTAAGTGAATCGCTTGTATAGCATCTTTCTTATCAACTAATCGATACTTTTGTAGTAAAGAGATAGGCAAATTTTCTTCAATTAATGTGCTATATTGATTTAGTGCTAAAGACATAAATCTTCGCATTCCTTTAACAGTTACCTTCCCTTTGATTGCGTAGGTTGGCTCTATCTCACTATTTTTTTGATGAGGTGAGAAAGAAAGTTCGCTCACTGTTATTGTTTGGCGGTGCTGATCCCATTTGCCAGTAACGGTTATAATTGCATTGATAGAAAGCTGTTTTTTATAGTACGGTCTATTAAAGCAAGTTACCGTAATTAAATACCTACCGACAAGTAAACGAAATGTGAGTCTAGATTTCTTTTTTCCATAATAAGTTAGAGAAGGTTCACTATGGACCTTCCCTTCCACTGTAACTTTTTCTTCATGTTTTACATCAGCTAAATCCCGCAATTGATAGTCTTCATATTTGTAAGGAAAATACTCAAGGAGATCTAATACGGTTTGTATACCCATATCATTTAATGATAGTGCTGTTTCTTCACCAATCCCTTTAATTGAAGTTACTAAATCTGTTACTTCCTTACTCACTTGTACCTAGCGAAACGCCAAATATTTTTTGTTCAAGCTCTTTACCAGTTGGCGTTGCCGCTAACCCTCCTCGCGCTGTTTCTTTTAACGAAGTTGGCATATTTTGACCAATTTGATACATAGCATCTATTACTTCATCACAAGGGATTCGACTCGTTATACCTGCTAATGCCATATCTGCTGCAACCATTGCATTTGCAGCCCCCATCGCATTCCTTTTTACACAAGGAACTTCTACTAACCCTGCAACTGGGTCACAAACTAAGCCGAGCATATTCTTTAAAGTAATAGCCATCGCTTCTGCTGATTGACTAGGTGTTCCACCTGCCATTTCAACGATTGCTGCTGCTGCCATTCCTGCGGCTGAACCTACCTCAGCTTGACATCCACCTGCAGCACCTGAAATTGATGCATTGTTAGCTACTACAAAACCGAAAGCTCCTGAAGTGAATAAAAACTCAACCATCTGTTCCCTAGATGGATTTAGTTTATTTTTGACAGCAAAGAGTGTGCCTGGTACAACTCCTGCTGAACCAGCTGTTGGTGTAGCACAGATCGTTCCCATTGCAGCATTAACTTCGTTTGTCGCTACTGCTTTACTTACTGCATCCAAAATCGTTTCACCTGATAAGAAATTTCCTTTTTGTATATATGATTGTAATAATAATGCGTCTCCGCCTGTTAATCCAGAAAATGATTTTACTCCTGAAAGACCCTTCTCAACAGCTTTTTCCATAACCTCTAAATTTTTTTCCATTTGATCGAGTATTTCTGAACGACTCTTTTGCTTTACTTCCATCTCTTGTTGAATCATCACTTCAGAAATTTTTACATTCTGCTCATTCGCTAACTTAATTAATTCAGCTACGTTACGAAACATTTAGATTTCCCCCTTATATACTTAGCTGGACATATTCTTTTCTTAATCTACGATTTTCGTCACTTGTAAAATATTCGGAAGTGAATCAAGCTCATCTAAAACAAATTGCTCAATATTTTGATCTAGTTCAATTGTCATTAATGCAAGCTTGCCTTTTTCTTTACGTGAAACTTCCATATGTCCTACGTTAATTTTAAATTTTGCCAATACGTTGGCAACAGCAGCTATCGCTCCAAATTTGTCATTATGAGCAATGAGTATAGCTGGATGATGACCAGATAGCTTAAGTTCAAATCCATTAAGTTCAATAATTTCAATTTTCCCACCGCCGATGGAAATACCAACTAGCTCTAATTCTCCATCATCATCTCCTATACGTACCCTTGCAGTATTAGGGTGGTCAGTAATAGCTTCTGCTCTTCGGAAAATAATATTTATGCCTAACTGATTGGCAATATCTAGGGACGATTTAATTCGTTCATCATCTGTCTCAAAGTCGAGCAGTCCACCAACAAGTGCAATGTCAGTACCATGTCCTTTATACGTTTCAGCAAAAGACCCATAAAAAGATATTTGTGCCCACTTCGGCTGACGTCCAAATAGACTTCGCGCAACTTTACCTATTCTTGCAGCACCTGCAGTGTGTGAACTTGATGGACCAATCATAATAGGGCCGATAATATCAAATACACTTTTATATTTCACAATAAACTTCTCCCTTTATTATCATATTTGAGATGCACTAAAGACAAATAGCATCCAGACAGTTCTGGTGCCATTTCAATGAATGCGCTTTCTGATATCGAGTGCATTGGTGAAGCAACCTCGATGGGATTAGCACCTGAGCTAGACAACATATATATGTGCAACACCTTCAATTATTATAAGATTGTTTTCGCATACTTGTTCCTATAATTGAGGATAAAGGCGTGGTTTACCACAACGCTCATCCCGAAGGTGTGTAAACTTCTTATTAATAAAAGTTCTTTTCGTAAACACTGTTGTTATTTTTACTAAAATTGAACAATATAATCATTGTTATGAGAGCTCAACATAAATCTAAAGTAGAAAAGATGCTACAAAAGCTAGATGAATACAGCGTATATATTTTAGAACGAAAAGTAACAAGCTATGCGCAAACAGCATTTGAAAAACAACATTTAACGTAAAAACAGCCGGTTACAATTACGTAGCTGCTTGTTAGTACTTTACCTATTATAAGTGCTTCACCCATTCACCTAAGACTTTATCTTTGGAGAATGGGTGAAGAAGCTCTAGCGAAGAAGAATATTAGCTAGATTAAAATGAAAGAGCGTATATGAATGTTATAATTTGTTAATCTACTCCAATTATTCTATAGCAAAAACAAATGAGTATAGAGGCTGTTTCCCATTATGCACTTCAACTTCAATTTCTGTATACTGAGCTTCTATATATGAAACAAGCTCCTCTACTTCGTCTTCAGCTGCATCTTCACCGAAGAGAATCGTAATAATTTCATCATCTTCATCTATCATATTGTCGAGCAAGTCTTTCGCAACAGCTACTTTGTCTTCATTCGTTACATCAATCTTGCCATCATTTATTCCCATAAAATCGTTTTTGGATATATCTAAGCCATCAATATTCGTATCACGAATGGCATAAGTAACTTGTCCAGTTTTCACACCACTTAGTGCATCTGTCATTAACTGTTCATTTTGAGTTAATTCGATTGTCGGGTTAAAAGCCAGTAATGAAACCATACCTTGAGGTACTGTTTTAGACGGAATGACTACTACATTTCCTTCAACAACTGTAGCTGCTTGTTGAGCAGCTAAGATGATATTTTTATTATTCGGTAGAATAATAATATTATCGGCATTTACTTCATTTATCGCATTAACAAAATCTTCAGTACTCGGATTCATCGTTTGTCCGCCCTCAATGACAGAATGTGCGCCAATGCTTTTAAATAAATCTGCAATTCCTGACCCCATTGCTACTGAAATAATTCCATAAGGCTTTTGTTGAGCAACCTCTCTTGGCTGTATTATTTCTTCCGTAGTGTTAACTATATTACTATGTTGCTCTCTCATGTTTTCTATTTTCATATTAATTAAAGAGCCGTATCGTTTCCCATATGACAGTACTTCTCCTGGTTCTTCAGTGTGAATGTGGACCTTCACAACCTCTTCATCAGAAACAACTAATAATGAATCACCATGTGCACTTAAATCATTACGAAATTGCTCTTGAGAAAAAGATGGCGTATCTTGGTTGTCTTCACTAAACTTCACCATAAATTCTGTACAATACCCAAATTCAATATCTTCTGTATCCATATGGCTTTGTATACTTTTATGATGTTCTGCGTTAATTAATTCAGTCATAGTAGGGATGGTAGATGATTGTATAATTGTTTCATCTTTAAGTTCCGCCAAAAAACCTTCATACACAAAAACAAGGCCTTGACCTCCACTGTCAACAACCCCAACTTCCTTTAATACTGGTAACAATTCAGGCGTTCTAATAAGAGAAGATCTCGCTTCCTTCACAATCTCTTCCATTAACAGGATTATATCTGTTTCATGTTCAGCAACTGAAAGTCCTCGATTTGCAGCATCTTTTGCGACTGTTAAGATCGTCCCTTCAACAGGCTTCATCACAGATTTATAAGCAGTTTTAACTCCCGAGGCAAACGCTTCAGCAAACTCCACGCTATTAATACTTTCCTTATGTTCTATCGCTGTAGCGAATCCTCGAAAAAGTTGAGATAATATAACACCAGAATTACCTCTCGCGCCCATTAACAAACCTTTTGAAAGCGATTTTCCTACTTTCCCAATATGGTCGGAAGTAACGTTGGAAACTTCCTTTGCTCCAGACGACATAGATAAATTCATATTAGTTCCAGTGTCACCGTCTGGAACAGGAAAAACGTTTAGTGCATCCACTAGTTTTGAATGATTAGCTAAATTTTTAGACCCCTGGATGACCATTTTAATAAAACGTTCTCCACTTAATTTCGTTAAAGACAAGATGTTTCCTCCTTACTATGCGTTCGTAACACGAACTCCTTGTACATAAATATTTACAGCATCTACTGCTAGTCCGATTGTTTGATCTAACGTATATTTCACTTTTGTTTGTACATTATTTGCAACCTCGGAAATCTTAGTTCCATAACCAACTATAATATACATATCGATCTGAAGGTTATCATCCTCTTGTCGAACAATGACTCCCTTGGTAAAATTATCTTTGCGTAATATGTCCGTTAAGCCATCTTTAATTTGATTCTTTGATGCCATACCAACTATCCCGTAGCAGTCTATTGCAGCTCCGCCAGCAATCGTTGCAACCACATCGTTCAAGATTTCAATCTGCCCGTATTTTGTTTTTAGTTCAATGGACATAAACGTTCCTCCTTTGGAATTGTACACCTGATTAAGGTCATTTTACTATAATAACAATTTTTTTAAAAGTAATACTGTAAATTAGCCGACGGCTAATTATAATCTGCCCCAATACGTATCTGTCAAGTAGATTTTCTTGAAAGCTTCTTATTGAACTGTTGCAATATGAATTGATGTGTGGTAAATTATATAAGTATTTCTTATAGCAAATATTGAAGTCTTTTTGAAAGCTTTATGGAAGTTAGGAGGGAGATAGACATGGCACGTAAATGTGTTGTTACTGGTAGAAAGACTCGTTCAGGTAATGCACGTTCCCATGCAATGAACGCTACAAAGCGCAAATGGGGTGCGAACCTTCAAAAAGTACGTATTTTAGTTGACGGAAAACCTAAACGTGTATATGTATCTGCTAGAGCTCTAAAATCTGGTAAGGTAGAACGCGTTTAATAAAGTATATTAACCGTTTGCATCAGTAAAAAAAGCACCTGACTATCGGTGCTTTTTTTACTATTCTTTTTTCTTAAAAGTCCCAAGCATTGCTCTAATAATTCCACCTAAAAATCTCGGTAATTTAATCGTATAAAATTTCATTGTTTCCCTCCTCACCAATGGTCCACGCATGACATTTCGATTCAATAAGCCTGTAATTTTTCTGTATAATTTCCTCTATAAGTATATTCAAGAATGCAAAAAAAGTACCTATTAACACTCTCATTAGCGGTATCAGTCTGTGCTTCTTACCATCAATAATATGCCACTAGTAAATGAAAAAGTACCTCGATCATCATTTAGTTCATTACTAATACATAATGTCGATCCTAATGTTATATGACAATTTTCTAATGGATATTTAAACCCAGATAAAGATAGTTGCTCTACTTCTTTAGAAAAAGGAAGAAAAGATATGTAACGATAACTTTCATGTTTATTTACATAGTATGAACCTGGTTCATACATCGTCACATTATTTTGGGTATCAATTAAATGAATTTGTACATCTTTTGTCAGTCCATTCACGAGAAGCTGTATATTGCCTAACAGATGATCTAATCTCCCTCCAGAACAGCCAAACATTTGAATTGTCGTTGGTTGTTGTGCTAAAGCCCATTGAAGAGCAATTTCTATATCAGTTAAATCTTTTTCTTCTGGAAATAAATGAACGTGTTTTAGCTTTTGTTCAATATACCTCATCTCATCTGCTGTAATAGAATCAAAGTCTCCAAATGCGTGGCTAGGAACAATATCTGAATGAATTAAATATAAAACACCTCTGTCAGCACCAACCCATAAGCAATCTTCACAGTTATACTGTTGAAGAGAGGGAACATAACGAATAGGACCTCCACCTACAATATTTATGATCATATCTATCATCACCTATCTTTATATTACGTTATATTTGTAAAAGCCCTCTTATTAATCCTTATTACTATTGTTACAAAATTAGCGTAGCTAACAGCCGTATATTCGATTGCCATTGAATTATTGAAGAAAGGATACCACGAAATTGATATGAAAAAGTGTTTATGATTTTAGGATAACACACAGAAATCAATAGCCTACGTAAAAAAGGATATCACCTAAGATATCCTTTCAAGTTCGTATGCAAGCTACCATTTAGCGAGTTTAGTTTATCCCTCGGATACTCTCAATAGCCTCTTTACGATTTTGTTTATTATACACTGCAGATCCAGCCACTAAGACATTTGCTCCTGCTTTTACACATATCGGGGCTGTCTCAACATTTACACCACCGTCTACCTCAATTTCGACTTGTAACCCTTTATCTTGTATCATCTTTGATACTGCTTCTATTTTCGGAATAACTGAATGTATAAATTGTTGACCTCCGAAACCTGGGTTCACTGTCATTAGTAATACTAAATCAATATCCTCTAGTATATGTTGAATAGATTCAACTGGAGTTGATGGATTAAGTACTACACCAGCTTTCACACCGTGTTCTTTAATAAGGTGAATTGTCCTATGCAAGTGAGGACATGCTTCTACGTGAACTGAAATAATATCAGCTCCTGCCTTCGCGAACATCGGAATGTATGTATCTGGATTCTCAATCATAAGATGAACATCTAGTGGTATATTTGTAATTGGACGAATTGCATCAACAATTAAAGGGCCTATCGTAATGTTTGGGACAAAATGACCATCCATCACATCAATATGAATATAATCAGCGCCTCCTTCGACCACATCTGTTATTTCATCCGCTAATCGTGAAAAATCTGCTGATAATACTGAAGGTGCTACCTTTATCATACATTAATACCTCGGCTTTCTATCATTAATTTCTTGTAAAAAATGAATATAGTGATCATATCGATAAGAAGCTATGGTACCGGTTTTTACAGCATCTTTTACAGCACACTTAGGTTCCGATACATGAGTGCATCCCCGAAATTTACAACGCGGGCTTATCTCCCTCATCTCGGGGAAACAATAAGAAAGCTCATTTGCTTCAATATCGGTAAAATCCAAAGAACTAAATCCTGGGGTATCGGCGACTAACCCCGTACCGATGGATAATAACTCTACATGTCGTGTCGTATGTTTTCCTCTACCTAGATGTGAAGAAATATCGTCTGTCTTTAAATCTAACTCTGGTTTGAGTGCATTGAGTAATGAAGATTTCCCAACACCTGATTGGCCTGCAAAAACAGAAATATTGTTATTCAAGAAAGGTGTGAGCTTTTGAATACCTTCCGTTGTAATCGACGATGTCAAAACTACCTCATATCCAATTTGGCGATAATCATTAGCATATTGGTGAATTTCTTGAATCAATGTCTCACTGGCTAAATCAATTTTGCTTATACAAATAAGCGGTTCAATATTCTTTGACTCTATCAATACTAAAAAACGATCTAGTAATGCTGTGCTAAAAGCAGGCTCAAATGCAGAAAATACTAAGATAGCCTGATCAACATTAGCAATTGGCGGACGGTTTAATTCATTTTTTCGTTCCTTAATATCCAATATATATCCTTCTTGATCATTATCTGCTTGATAGACAACTTGATCACCAACTAGTGGTGTAATATTTTTTTTGCGAAATACACCTCTACCTCGACATTGAACCATTTGTCCGTTGTTATACACGTAATAAAATCCACTCAAAGCTTTAATGATTTTACCTTCTAGCATTGACTCACTCCTACTATCTAGTCTTGAATATCTTTGTATTTAATTGTTCCTTCATAAAGGACTATATTATCACGTACAATTTTATATTCTGCTTTGCTGCCCTTCTCTATTTTAAACTCAATCGTTTCTTCACGAGTCTCATTCTCACGTATAGGGAATGTATCGTATACCTCATTTATATATCTTTCCGCATCGTCAATATAAATAACGACTTCATTAACAATATCTTCGTCATACTTAGGCTCAAAGGTTATTGTAAAAGTTTTTTCATACGTCTTTACAGTCTCTTCCGGCTCTTCCTCTTTGCCCTTTGATAAATAAACTATCACTTCAGCACCTTTATCTAACTCTGTACCTTCTTCTGGTGATTGTTTAAAAACCAAACCTTTTGCGACATCATCATCAAATCCATCTCGTATATCAAGATTTAAGCCATTCTCTTCAGCATAGTCGATGACTCCTTTTTGTGATCTTAGAGTCAAATCTTTCAATATTATTTTTTCGGGTCCCTTACTGACAGTAAAAATTACTTCCTGCTCATCAGGTATGACAAGGGAATCCGGATCTGGGGATTGATCAATGATTATTCCAGCATCATATTCATCACTTGACTGTTCCCTTTTAGTAACATCTGTAAAATTATATTTTTCTTGCAATTGTTCTTTCGTTCTGTTGTAATCGTCCCCGATATAATCACCAAACTCAAATTTTTCTTTCCCACTACTTCTATAAATGTTTATTCCTGCACCAGGTTTTACCATAGCACCATCTTCAGGGTCAGTCTTAATAACAAGGCTTTCAATGACTTCATCACTTGTTTGATCTATTGTTTTTGTAATAACAAGGTCTAATGCTTCAAGCTTTTTTACAGCTTCATCATACTCCATATTTTTAACGTCTGGTACTGCAACATCATCTGGTGTTAATAAAGAAGGAATGAGGGTCACAGCTAAGACCGCCGCAATGACTAACATAAAAAACGTCGTAGTAATAATCACCGGAAGCCTTTTTCGCTTGCTTTGTTTAAGTTGTTTCGTTGTTTCCTCAGATGATAGCTGTTGTGGCTCATGTACCGTCGTTTTTTCATTAGCTAACAACTGCTCGTTAGTTAACACTGGAATCGCTTTCGTAACCTCATCATCCTCAACAGGCAGTGTAAATCTTTCTTCTGTCATTTTCTCTGGATCAAGAGCCGACTTTATATCAACTTCCATGTCGTCTACAGAATCATACCTATGCAATGTATCTTTTGCAGTAGATTTTAAGATAATGTTTTCTACACTTTGAGGGATGTCCGGATTCCACCTTTTTGGTGATGGTGTTTCTGATTGTAAATGTTTTAGTGCGATAGACACTACAGACTCGCCAGAAAATGGTATTTCTCCTGTCAGCAATTCAAACATGACAATACCTAATGAATAGATATCAGATTTTTTATTCGCCAAACCACCTCGGGCTTGTTCAGGAGATAAATAATGAACAGAACCTAATACAGAATTAGTATGTGTAATAGTTGTTGAGCTTAATGCCATTGCAATACCGAAATCCGTAATTTTCACTGTTCCGTTATTGTTAACTAATATATTTTGTGGTTTAATGTCTCGGTGAACGATTTGGTTTTGGTGAGCATGAGAAATGGCTGATGTCAATTGTTCCATAATATTTAAAGTTTCCTGCACTGACAACGGAGCGTATGCTTGAATATATTGCTTCAATGTTTTTCCGCGTACATATTCCATAACAATGTAATAAATATTATCCTCTTCTCCCACGTCATAAATCGTCACTATGTTAGGGTGGGCTAAGCTCGTTGCAGCTTGAGCTTCACGGCGAAAGCGTTTTATGAACTCCTCATCATGAGAAAAATCTAAGCGCAAAACTTTGATGGCAACCTCCCTGTCAAGAATCATATCTTTCGCAAGGTAAACGTTTGCCATTCCGCCTCCACCGACCACCTCAACAATATCATATCTATCATTTAGACGTTTTCCAATTAACATTTTAGATCACCTGCTCTCGTAATCCGATGTATATTCGATGATCGAAAGCGTTATATTGTCCTCGCCCCCATGCTCATTAGCAAGATCGATGAATGCATGAGCTTTCTCACTTAACGAAATGTCAGACTGTAATGTCGAAATAAATTCATCTTCTGATATTTTATTAGATAGTCCATCGGAGCATAATAGGAGTATATCATCCTCTTCTAAAATAATGGTCTTTATGTCGAGTTGGATATCCTCCTCAGTTCCTAATGCTCTAAGTAACACATTCTTTCTTGGATGATGTTCTGCGTCTTCTTTGGTAATTTGACCTGAACGAACCAATTCGTTAACTAAAGAATGGTCTTCTGTTAGCTGAGAAAAGCCCGTATCGTTTAGAAGGTAACAACGACTATCACCTATATGCCCGACTGTTGTAAAGTTAGATGTGCATAAAGCTACGACTAAAGTTGTACCCATTCCATTACAGTGGGGATTGTCATGAGCATGTTTAAACAGGGCTTCGTTCACTTTCACCACATGCTCCATCATCCACTTCTCAGCTTCTTCTGGTGTGTTGATACGTTCATTGTTCTCCCAAAAATCTCGTAAATGATTACTCGTCATTTCACTAGCAACATCACCTGCTCTGTGACCTCCCATACCGTCTGCTACGATTACAAGAAGATCTCCTTGTTGATTTTTGAATATCCCACCATTATCCTCGTTATGAGGACGAACTTTCCCCTTGTCTGTGAGAAATACTGAATTCACAACGTTCACCTCGTCTCCTCTTTACGTTCCTTTGCACGTAATTGACCACAGGCTGCATCGATATCATGTCCATGTTCACGTCTGATCGTTACATTGATTCCACGTTTCTTCAACGTTTTCTCAAAAGCAAATATTTGGTTTTTCGGTGTGCGTACATAATCGCGTTCTGGTACATAGTTAACTGGAATTAAGTTCACATGACAGTTAATTCCTTTTATCAGCTTGGCCAACTCTTCTGCGTGTTCAACTTGATCATTGACCCCACCAAACAAACCATATTCAAATGACACGCGCCTTCCCGTTTTGTCAATATAATAACGTACCGCATCCATTAATTCTGGCAATTTATAAGCCCTATTAATAGGCATTAAATTACTTCTTATATCTGAATTTGGTGCATGTAATGATATAGCAAAATTAATTTGCATGTTCTCATCAGCAAATTGATAAATTTTAGGGATAATACCACTCGTTGAAACCGTAATGTGTCTCGCACCTATGTTTAAACCTGCATCATCATTGATGATTTTTAGAAAGGATAGCATTTGATCATAATTATCAAATGGTTCACCAATACCCATTATCACAACATGACTAACACGTTCATTTAATTCATCTAACGCCTTTTGAACTGTTACAACTTGTGCAACGATTTCTCCAGCAGAAAGATTCCGTTTTAGACCACCTAAAGTTGATGCACAAAATGTGCAACCTATTCGACATCCAACCTGTGTAGTTACACAAACAGAATTTCCATAATTATGTGTCATTAACACGGTTTCTATTGAGTAACCATCATACAATTCGAATAAAAACTTCATCGTTCCATCCGATGATGTTTGTTGAATAATCGTTTTTAGGGTAGTGATCGAAAAATGTTGTACCAATAACTCTCTCAAACTTTTTGATAAGTTGGTCATATCATCGAATGAATCAACCCTTTTTATATAAAGCCATTCAAAAATCTGTTTAGCTCTATAAGACTTTTCACCATTCGACTTGAGCCAGCTTTGTAATTCTTCTAATTTCAACGAGTAAATAGAAGGTTTAATCACATCATTAGTTGTATTGTTCTTTTGTTCTGTTTTTGTTGTATCTTCCATTTACATTACACCCGCTTTCTTAAACATGCTATATAAAAACCATCTGTTTTAAAATAATGAGGCAATAGCTGTAGTTGTCCATTTTGAACATATGGACGTACATTTTCTGGGAGCCTCTCATTAATTGTTAAATCCTGTTCATATTCTTTATGTTCTAGTAAGAATTTATCGATGACATCGCTATTTTCAGCTTTATCTATCGTACATGTACTATATACCAATATCCCATCTTTTTTTAATAAAGGTGCTACAGCTTTTAAAATACTCATTTGGATTTCAGCTAACTTCAATACATCTTCCTCTGTCTTAGCGTACTTGATGTCCGGTTTTCTTCTAACAACTCCTAGCCCCGAACAAGGTGCATCAACAAGAATTCTATCAAAGCTTTCTTGTGCATAATATTGCTGAACTTCTCTGCTATCTAGCACATTTGTTTCAACATTTGACAGCTCTAACCTATCTACCTGCTCTTGAACAAGCTTCACCTTATGTTTATGAAGATCAATCGACACAACTCGTCCAGTATTTTTTAATAGTTCTGCTATATGTGTAGCCTTCCCACCTGGTGCACTACACGCATCAAGAATAGTGTTATGCTCCTTTACATTTAAAGATTTAGCTACAAGCATAGAGCTTTCATCTTGAACCGTAAACAAACCTTCTTGAAAGGCTGTTGTTTTTGCAAGATTTCCTTTCATACTTTTTATTGCATCGTCTGACAGGTCACCTTGTACTACATTATACCCTTCTTCACTTAGATGGGCTAACAACTCGTCTTTCGTTAACTTATTCGTATTCACTCTAACAGTTTGAACTGGAGGCATCAAATTTACTTCACACATTTGTTTAGTAGCTTCATAACCTAATTGGTCTACCCAACGTTTGATGAGCCATTTAGGGTGACTTGTTTCAATAGCTAGACGCTCATTAGGATCAGTAATTTCTGCTAAGGAAGGAACTCCTTCCCGTTGCAAGGCCCTTAAAACCCCATTTACCATTGAAGAAATACCTTTATGCCCCCGTTGCTTAGCAATTTCTACTGCTTCAAAAATGATCGCGCGATCAGGAACACGGTCAAGGTATACCATTTGATAAGCAGACATTCTTAAAAGGATGTAAACCCATTTTTCTATCTTACGTTTAGATTGTGTAAACGGACGTAAAAAATAATCAAGCGTCATTTTTCGTTGAATCGTCCCGTAAACTATTTCTGTAAGAAGACCAATGTCTTTGCTATTTAGATGATTTTTTTCTATCATACGATTTAACAAAATATTGCTATACGATTGATTTTTTTCTATAGAAAGTAGTATATCAAGTGCAACATTTCTTACATTACTTTTTTTCATGTCCTTCTCCTAATTGTACACCAACTTGCAATGAAGAACCCATGCCACGTAAATATTCTTCAGCAGTCATGCGCTTCTTGCCTGCTGGCTGTAGCTCAGTAATTTTTATGCTTATATCATCACCAGTTGAAACGATGAAACCATCCTGTTCAATAGAGGTGATTGTTCCAGCTACGTGATCGTTATGTGTACTCATTTTTTCTCCCCACCAAACTTTCATTACCTGTCCATCTAGCATTGTATATGCTACAGGCCACGGGTGAAGGCCACGAATCTGATTATAAATTTCATATCCAGGTCTAGACCAATCTATTTTTTCTTGTTCACGCTTAATATTATAAGCAAAAGTAACTTCGTCTTCATTTTGTTTTCTTGCGGTAATCTTATTGTTTAGTAACAATGGAACTGTTTCTGATAATAGCTTAGCACCAGCAACACTTAACTTATCATGTAATGTACCAACATGATCAGTTTCTGATATTGGAACCTCTACTTGAGTAATAATGTCTCCAGCATCAAGCTTCTTTTCCATATACATGATCGTAATACCAGATTTCTTATTCCCTTCCATAATTGCATAATGGATTGGCGCACCACCCCTAAGTTCAGGAAGTAGTGAAGCATGAACATTAATACAGCCAAACTTAGGAGCTTCTAATATTTCTATCGGTAAAAGTTGACCGAAAGCTGCCGTAACAATTAAATCTGGTTGTAAACTGAGCACCTTTTCATACTCATCTTTTGAACTAAGCCTTTCTGGTTGTAAAATTGGTATACCATGCTTTTCAGCTTCAACCTTCACAGGGGGTGGGGTCAAAACCCTCTTTCTTCCTTTCGGACGATCTGGTTGTGTTACAACTGCTATTACATCGTATCCATCATTTATTAATTGTTGTAAGACGGGAACAGAAAAATCTGGGGTTCCCATAAATACTACTCTTGTCATGCTCATCCTGCCCTTCTAAAGAATGAATAAGTTCGTAAACATTTCCTTACCTATTACCCTTCATTATACGTTCTTACATTACTTGTCCATACGTTAACTTTCCATTTCTTCTGTATTTAATCACATGAGTATGTGTGGGTTTAAATCAATAGCAACAGATAAATTGTTTCTAAGTATTTCTGCTTGGTATTTATCTACTATTTTCTTTAGAGCTAATCTTAGTTTGGGTTCATTTTTGTATTTTACCATGCATTGGTATCGATATCTATTATTTACTCGAGCGACTGGTGATGCTACAGGACCATATATGATTGTTCGGTCACTTAATTGTTGTCTTAAATATGCAGTGATTTTTTCAGTTATATCTACGACTTTTAATAACTGTGCATGCGAAACTGTAATTAAAGCAAGATAATAGAATGGTGGATATTGATGAAGCTTTCTAAGAACCATTTCCTTTTGATAAAATATATCATAATTATGTTCACTTGCTAATTGAATACTATAATGCTCAGGTGTGTATGTTTGAATAACGACTTCACCTGGTAATTCATGGCGTCCTGCTCTACCACTTACTTGGGTTAATAATTGAAAAGTCTTTTCAGATGAGCGGAAATCTGGAATATGAAGTATTGTATCTGCTGTTAGTACTCCAACCAATGTAACATTTGGGAAATCTAGCCCTTTAGCTATCATTTGCGTACCTAACAAAATATCTGCTTTCCCTTCACCAAAGTCATTTAATAAACGCTCGTGTGCACCCTTACGACTCGTTGTATCAACATCCATTCTAATTACTCGTGCATTCGGAATTACTTTAGTTAATTCTTCCTCGACTTTTTGTGTACCCGTTCCAAAAAAACGTATATGATCACTTTGACATTCGGGACATTCATTAACAGCTTGTTGTTCGTATCCACAATAATGACATTTCAGCTGATGTTCAGTTCTATGGTACGTGAGAGATATATCACAATGTGGACATTGGATGACAAAACCACAATCCCGGCACATGACAAAAGAAGAATAGCCACGTTTATTTAGCAATAACACAGCTTGTTCTCCCTTTTCAATCCGATTCATTAATCTCTCAAATAATAGGGTAGAGAACATTGATCGATTCCCACTCCTAAGCTCTTCTCGCATGTCAACGATATCTACTGTTGGCAATGGCTGTTCGTTCATTCGTTTAGACAGTGTTAATAGTTTATACACATCTTTTTTTGCTCTAGCAAATGATTCTAACGTCGGTGTTGCACTACCAAGCACAACTGGACAATTATGATACTCACCTCGATAAATTGCAACATCTCGTGCATGATATCTAGGGTTTTCCTCTTGTTTATAACTCGTTTCATGTTCCTCATCAATAATGATTATTCCTACATTTTCAAATGGCGCAAAGATCGCAGACCGTGCTCCAACTACAACACTCACTTCATTCCGTTGTATTTTTCTCCATTCATCGTACTTTTCACCCGTACTTAAACCACTGTGCATAACAGCAACTTTTGATCCGAATCTTCCTTTAAACCTTTTGACCATTTGAGGGGTTAATGATATTTCAGGAACTAATACGATTGCTTCTTTGCCTTTTTTTAAAACTGCATCAATTGATTGCAAATATACTTCAGTTTTCCCACTACCCGTTACACCGTACATTAAAAAAACTCTATGAATTTCTTTTTCAATTTCACTTAATATTGGTGAAATGACTTCCTGTTGCTCATTTGTTAATGGCAATGGATGAGTTCTCTCAAATAGGCGACCTTCAAATGGATTTCGATACACTTCTTTTTCACGTTCGGTTAAAAAGCTTTTATCCAATAATGATTTAATAGCAGAAGTGTTCCCAAACATTTGTGCTAGCTCCTTTTTGGAGATCTCAGAAGAATGTTCACGAAAATAGCTGAGTATTTCCTTTTGCTTACCCGCTCGCTTTGGTAAGCTCTCTACAATGTGATCAATTTCATCAATAGGGATTCCTAAGCTAATTACTTTGTTTTTTTTCATTTTCGCACGATCTTTGACTTGATAAATCACTTCTAAATTGCCTTGCCGCACTTCATTTTGAATCTCATACAACATATCTGACTGTTCAAGTTCTTTCCAAAGCACTGTCTGTTTGCTGCTAAACAATTGTTGTAATTGCTTTGGTAAATCCTCAAAACTTGCTGACGGACTCAACTTTATTTCCTTGTCATATTTTGCCCTCAACGCTGCTGGAAGCATTGCTTGATAAGCTGAAATAGTATAACAAAGTGCATAATTCGATAACCAAGACCCTAAATTAAGTAGCTCATTATTCAACACTGGCGTAACGTCTAATATTGTATGAATAGGTTTTAATTTATCAAAGTCTGAGTGGTTTTTTATTTTCACTACGAAACCTTGTACTTTTCTTGAGCCGAACGGAACAATCACTCTCATCCCTGCTTGAATTATCACCGTCCATTTGGCAGGAATTTCATAATCAAATGTTTTGTCAGTTTGATGTGCTGGAACATCAACAATTACGCTTGCTATTTTCATATATGAACATCAACCATTTTTCTTATTTCTAATAATAAAGATTCGGCAACCTCTTTTTTAGTTAATAAAGGAAGCGCTATTTTCGTATGATCTTGTTTATAAATTGTGACGATATTCGTATCTACACCAAAACCAGCACCGTGATCATCAACATTATTCGCTACGATCATATCTAGATTTTTTTTCTTCATCTTGGCTAGGGCATACTCTTCAACACGATCGGTTTCAGCTGCAAAACCGATTAGAAGTTGATGCTCTTTTCTTTCACCTAATGTTTTTAAAATATCTATTGTACGTTCCATTTCAACAAAGTAATCATCAGGTTGTTTTTTTATTTTCTGCTTCTGCACATTCTTTGGACGATAATCTGCTACAGCTGCACATTTAACGACAATATCACTTTGATCATATAATTTCAGTATCTCATTCAACATATCTTGAGCAGATTCTACTTTTATGGTTTCAACATTTAACGGTGGATCAATGTTTGTAGGTCCAGATATTAAAACGACGTCTGCACCTAAATGAGCTGCTTCTTCAGCGATTGCATAACCCATTTTTCCAGAAGAATAATTTGTGAAATAACGTACCGGGTCAATTCTTTCACGTGTTGGTCCAGCAGTCACAAGCATTTTTTTCCCTTTTAAAGGCTTTTTACCGTTAGAAAAATGTTCAGTTAATAGTTTAACAATATTTTCAGGTTCTTCTAACCTTCCTTTACCAACGTATCCACACGCTAAATATCCTTCACTAGGCTCAATAAATTCATATCCAAAGCTTGCTAATTTGCTAATATTTTGTATTACAGCAGGATGATCATACATATGGACATTCATAGCTGGAGCAACCCACACGGGAGCAGTGGTTGCTAATAACGTAGTAGTTAACATATCATCAGCTATCCCATTCGCAAGTTTGCCGATAACATTTGCCGTAGCGGGAGCAATTAAGACGATATCAGCCCAATCAGCTACATCGATATGAGCAATCTTAGACGGGTTTTTTTCATCAAAAGTGTCAATATATACGTCATTTCTAGTAAGTGCCTGAAATGTCAATGGTGTTACAAATTCGCAAGCAGATTCTGTCATTATAACTTTTACATTTGCCTCAGCTTGAGTCAGCTTACTAGCTAAAGCAGCTGCTTTATACACAGCAATGCCTCCACTCACACATAACAATATATTTTTATTTAACAACATAATTCTCGCCACCTTGAAATGAAATTACTATTTCTGTATTTAAAAAGGCTCTTTTCATAGACTTTTTGCTATTGTTACCAAATAGGTATCATAAAAGTGATTTAATATGTTAGTCATCGTTGTACAATAGAAAAGATGCCACGAATGCTATCTATATAAGTATTAAGCTCTTAATACGAAAAAACAATCAATGTTGAAAACAGCCATTTAAAAAGGCTCTTTTCATAGAATTTTTGCTATTGTTACCAAATAGGCATCATAAAAGTGATTTTATATGTTAGTCATCGTTGTACAGAAGACAAGATGCCACGAACGTTAGCTATGTTCATGTTAAGCTCTTAAAGCGAAAAAAGCTAAGATAAAAAGAAACAATGTATGAAAAACTATTGTTGATAAAAAAACAACCTAAGAATATAGGTTGTCATTGATCTATTTGAAATTTCTTATTTATTCTTATATGTTAAAATACCTTCATTTATTTCTTCTAACGCCTTACCTACATATTTCTCTGATACTGTCTTTTCAAGCATTGCATTATTATTTTCTTGCATATCACGAGCTCTCTTTGCCGCAACAGTTACAAGGGTATATTTTGAATGTAACTTCCCCATTAAAGAATCAATAGATGGATATAACATTTTTTTATTCAACCTCCAGCATTTTTCTATATCGGTTAGCAATTCTATCTCTGCGACAATGTTCTGCCGTAACGATTGCTTTTATGCGTTCACACGCTAGTTCAACCTCATCGTTTTCTACAACGTAGTCGTAAGCGTTCATCATTTCAATTTCTTGCTTAGCAGCGTTCATTCGATTATTAATTACTTCATTTGATTCAGTACCTCGAGTAGTAATTCTGTTTTCTAATTCAGTTAAACTCGGAGGCATAAGGAAAATAAACAAGCCCTCAGGAAATGCTTTACGAACCTGCATTGCACCTTGAACTTCAATTTCTAAGAAGACATCCTTACCTTCTTGAAGAGTTTTTTCAACATAATCTACAGGGGTTCCATAGTAATTTCCTACAAACTCTGCCCATTCGAGCAGTTTAGATTGTGCTATTAACGATTCAAATTCTTCTCTTGATTTAAAAAAGTAATCCACCCCATCGACTTCCCCTTCACGCGGCTTACGGGTAGTCATTGAAATTGAATAATGTAACTTTATATCAGATTGTGAAAATAATGCCTTACGTACAGTACCTTTTCCAACACCAGAAGGTCCAGAAAGTACTATTAATAAACCTCTTTCTTTCATAACTTTTTATTGACCCTACCCTTCATCAGATAAATCATCTTTGTTTATTAAACGTTGTGCCACTGTTTCAGGCTGTACGGCAGAAAGGATAACATGTTCACTATCCATAACAAGGACAGCTCTCGTTCTTCTACCGTAAGTTGCATCAATAAGCTTTCCACGATCACGAGCTTCTTGAATAATCCTTTTTATAGGAGCAGATTCAGGGCTGACAATAGAAATGATACGATTTGCTGAAACGATGTTACCGAAACCTATATTAATTAATTTTATAGACATAACGGTTCCTCCTATATGTTACTTAATTAGTTTAGCCGTCATAGCTCTGCTGTAACCACTGAAACTTATTCAATATTTTGTACTTGCTCCTTAATTTTTTCCAGAAAGCTTTTCATTTCAACAACATGCTGAGCAATTAATACGTCATTTGCTTTCGAGCCAATTGTATTTATCTCACGATTTAATTCTTGCACGAAAAAATCTAGTTTCCTGCCAATTTCTTGCTTATGTTGCATCGTGTCGAAAAAGTGGCTAATATGGCTATTAATTCGTGTTAATTCTTCATTAATATCCGCTTTATCGGCGAAAATAGCAACTTCAGTTAGTAGTCGCTGTTCATCGACTGTACCTGATAAAAATTCAGAAATACGTTTCGTTATTTTTTCTCGGTATAAATCATACACAATTTCTGATCTTTTTGAAACGACATTCACACTATTTTGCATATTTTCTAATTGAGTTGATATATCAATTAACAGTTGCTGTCCTTCAGAATAACGTGTTCTTTTCAACTGTACTACAGCATCCTCAATCGCTTCAAGTACTGTGTGTTCAATTTGTTCATTTCCACCGTCTTTTTCTTTAATCATGACGACATCATGTAGTGAAAATAATTGCTTTATCGTTATTTGCTCTGGAAGCTTATATTTATCTACTGCAGTTTTAATCGTTTCGTAATATTGATCTAGAAGATGCCAGTCAACTTGAAGCGACCGCTCTACTAATTCATCACCTTCTATAGTAATAAATACTTCTATACGACCACGTTTTACATATGTAGAAATTAATTTTTTTATTTTTTTTTCTAATGCATATATGTATTTTGGTCCTTTAATGCTAACATCACTAAACCGATGATTTACGGATTTCATTTCAACAGTTACAGAATATTGCTCCAACTCAACTGTCGCTCTTCCAAAGCCAGTCATACTGTATACCATATAAACACACACCCATTTCAAGAGATCTTGTCTAAGTAAAGTTTAATGGTAGAGCTAGCCTCTATTCCACTATTTTACACATATAAATTCACGCATTAAGATAAAAAGGTAATAGAGTACACTCCATTACCAATTGTATTATATCATATAATTAAATTATTTTCTTGAAAAATGTGTAGTAGCAAGTAAAAAAGTTGGAATTGCAGATAATCCTAAAATTAGCAACCAATCTATTAACATGATTGAGGAAGTGTGAAATATAACTTGTAGTGATGGTAAATATATAACAACCATTAATAGTAAAACTGAAGATATTACTGCTAACACTAGATAAATGTTTTCAAATGGCTTCCGTTCAAATATTGATCGTTCAGAACGACAATCAAATACATGAATTAATTGTGCCATGACTAACGTTGCAAAAGCAATTGATTGTGCATATTGTAATTCATTTGGATTACGCGAATATGTGATAATAAATGCTATTAAAGTAACTATCCCAATTAAAAAGCCTCTACTAATCACCTTCCATGCTAAACCTCTTGCAAAGACACCTTCAGTAGCACTTCTTGGTCTTCTTTTCATCACATTTTCTTCCGGCTGATCTAATCCGAGCGCCATGGCTGGTAAGCCGTCCGTTACTAAATTAACCCATAAAATTTGTATAGGAACTAACGGTAGCGGAAGGGCTAAAATCATAGCAAAAAGCATAACTAAAATTTCCCCTACATTGGAAGCAAGTAGATAACGTATAAACTTCCTAATATTTTCATAAATATTTCTTCCTTCTTTTATCGCTGCTTTAATTGTTGCAAAGTTATCATCAACGAGAACTAAAGAGGAGGATTCTTTAGCCACATCTGTACCCGTAATACCCATCGATATTCCAATATCGGCTGCTTTAATTGCCGGTGCATCATTTACTCCATCACCCGTCATAGCTACAATGTGACCTTGTTGTTGTAACGCTTTGACTATCTTCAGCTTATGCTCAGGTGATACACGAGCAAAAACATAGACATCATCAACAATTTCCTCTAATTCCTCAACACTCATAGATGATAATGACGAGCCATCGAGGACTACACCATGTTCAGGTAAAATATTAATCTGCTTTGCGATCGCTTGTGCAGTATTTACATGATCCCCTGTAATCATAATTGTTTTTATCCCTGCTTCATGACATTCCTTCACAGCCTGCTTCACTTCTGGACGAGGTGGGTCAATCATCCCTTGTAACCCTATGAAAACTAAGTCTTTTTCTGCTTCAGTGTCCGTGCTTATTTTTTTATTTGAAGAGATTGGTTTGTAAGCTATCGCAATTGTTCTTAAAGCTTGATTGGCTAAACGTGCTATCGACTTTTCCACTTCATTACGATAATTGTTATTTAGTAGCTGTTTTTTATCATTCCACAAAATTGAATCACATTGTTTTAACAGGACATCAGGAGCACCTTTTGTAATTACATATTGTTTTCCTTGTTTATCACTAGCAATCATAGACATCATTTTCCGAGAAGAATCAAACGGGAATTCTTTAATTATCTTAAACTCTTCTTGTAGTTGGTGTTTTGAAAGTTTCCCTTTCATAGCAGCAACAGCTAAAGCACCTTCAGTTGGATCACCATCAACAATAAATTGATTATCCTTCTCAACAATTCGAGCATGATTACATAATAATCCGAAAGTAAGTAGTTGATAAAATGATTTGCTAGTTGTTGGGTCTACCTCTGTACGCCCATCAAAGAAACTTCCCTTTGGCTCATATCCAGTCCCTGTTACATTCCAGGTTTCCCCACCTGTCCACATATGGGTAACTGTCATTTTATTTTGTGTTAATGTTCCCGTTTTGTCTGAGCAAATGACTGACGCACAACCTAAAGTTTCAATTGCAGGTAGTTTACGTACGATTGATTTTTGCTTTATCATCCTTTGAACCCCAAGAGATAATGCTACAGTTACTATAGCAGGTAGTCCTTCTGGTATAGCAGCTACTGCTAAGGAGACCCCAGCCAAAAACATAGTGTATAGATCGTGCCCTTGAAGCACCCCAACAATTACAACAAGAAAAGTTAATATTAATGCAACACCAATTAAGATTTTTCCCAATTGTTCAAGGCGGCGTTGCAATGGTGTTTCAAGCGTTTTTTGTGACTGGAGTAAATCGGCAATCTTCCCCATTTCTGTTTTCATTCCAGTACCAATTACAATCCCGGTTCCACTGCCCCTTGTTACCATCGTTCCCATAAATGCCATGTTGCTTTTGTCACCTAATGCAGTTTTTGAACCTAAAATTGGATTTATATCCTTCATAACTGGTACAGATTCTCCAGTTAGAGCAGATTCCTCTATCTCTAGACTGTTAGATTGTAATAACCTCACATCGGCACCAATCCGATCTCCACTAACAAATTGAATTACATCTCCTGACACAAGTTCCTTAGATGGAATCCGAAACCATTGTTTATTTCGTAACACATGTACTTGGGGGGCTGCTAATTCTTTCAGAGCCTGCATTGACCTCTCTGCTCTTCTTTCTTGATAAAAACCAAGAAACCCATTAATTAAGACAATAGCAATGATTGCAATGGCATCAATATACTCACCTAACAATCCAGAAATAAAAGTTGCAATCAAAAGTATTAAAACCATAAAATCTTTAAATTGTGCTAAAAACAATAAAAAAGCAGAAGGTCGCTCGGCTTCATCCAATTCATTCAAACCACTTTTTTGTTGCCGTTGGTTTACTTCTTGCTCTGTTAAGCCTGTTTCAGAGTTGGAATTCATCACTTTTTCCACTTCTTCTAAGCGCATTTCATGCCAGTTCATCCAACCTTCACCCCTTATACTATACGGTTATTTCAATTATCTCTAAGGACAGCTTATTCGCACTTGTCCAAAAAAATGCTATACTTTTCATGTTAATGAGTATTCAAATGATGAACAGGGTTTGTTTTAATAGAAATTACGCAAAACAAAATTAGAAATAGAATTGGGTGAATGACAATGTCCTTTGATGGTCTGTTTACATATGCGATAACTAACGAATTAGAACAATTATTATTAAATGGCCGTATTAGCCGTATTTATCAACCTTTTCAAAATGAATTAATACTACAAATTCGTTCGCAAGGAAAAAATCAAAAATTACTAATTTCTGCCCATCCCACATACGCGAGAATACATTTGACAGAAGAGCAATACAGCAACCCACCTGAGCCACCGATGTTTTGTATGTTGCTAAGAAAGCATATAGAAGGTAGTATAATCCAAAACATTCAACAGGTTGGACTTGATAGAATTATGATTATTGAGTTAAAAGGGAAGGATGAAATAGGTGATGTTTCTCATAAACAATTAATTATTGAATTAATGGGAAGGCATAGTAACATTATTCTTGTTGACAAAGATGAGCAGGTGATTCTTGATTCCATTAAACATATAACACCAGCCTTAAATCGTCACAGAACAATCTTACCTGGGTTTGAGTATGTAGCACCGCCGTCACAAGATAAGGAAAACCCTTTTTCAATAACTGAAGATCGTATATTGAAAAAACTCGATTTTAACGCTGGTAAACTTGATCAACAACTAGTTAATACGTTTGCTGGGGTTTCTCCCATGTTCGCCAAAGAAGTCATGTTTCAAGCTGGAATTGCAAACAGAAATTCATTACCTAAAACGTTTTTGACTCTCATACAAAAAGTGAAAAATATGGATATTTCCCCTCAAATAACAAGGGATGCTTTGAAAGAGAGTTTTTATTTATTCCCTTTAGACCATATAAAGGGAGAGGTTAAAACTTTTTCATCACTCAGCACCTTGCTAGATCGATACTACTATGGCAAGGCCGACCGAGAGAGGGTCAAGCAAAGAGCAGTAGACCTAGAACGTTTTATTGATAATGAAAAAAAGAAAAACGAGAAAAAGATAAAAAAATTAACTAACTCATTAAATAAAGCCAAAAATGCTGATCAATATAAACTACTCGGTGAGCTGTTGACAGCAAATATATATATGGTTAACCAAGGTGATAGCGAAGTTGAAGTAGTGAACTATTATGACGAAAATGGAACTACTATAACAATACCTTTAGATCCAAGAAAACCACCTGCAGATAATGCCCAAAGCTACTACACTAAGTATCAAAAAGCGAAAAAATCTATAGCCTTCATTCATGAACAAATTAGCCATGCTCAGGAAGAAGTTATATATTTCGATACACTTAAGCAACAAATTCAATCTGCAACCGCTAGCGATATCGAAGAAATCCGTGAAGAGCTTGTTGAAGGAAGATATATCAGATCTAAAAAGCAAAAGGGACACAAGAAAAATAAACTAGAAAAGCCTCAAATTGAACGTTATAAAGCAAGTGACGGGACAGAAATACTTGTGGGTAAAAACAATAAACAAAATGATTATTTAACGAGTAAAGTCGCAAGAAAGGAAGAAGTATGGCTACATACAAAAGATATTCCAGGTTCACATGTCGTTATACGACATGATCAACCTTCCGATCAAACGATTTTAGAAGCAGCTAATCTCGCTGCATATTTTAGTAAAGCAAAGCATTCAAGTTCAGTACCCGTTGATTATACAAAAATTCGAAACGTGAAAAAACCAAATGGTTCAAAACCAGGCTATGTTATTTATGACAACCAGCAAACGGTCTTTGTCACACCAGATGAAGATCTATTAATATCAATGAGGGAGTAAGACATATTTAAGTTCCTTTACCATTTTTGAAAAGCACTGGAACATACATAGCATTCAAAGGTGTTTTTACTTACCCACCCTTTAAGGTTAAGGATTGGAACTAAACAAACAATTTAAAAATAGTAAACTTATAATATAATTTTCCATAACAAAAGGGGGCCACAGGCCCCCTCTACTTTTTCATTTGGCTGCTTTTGCATTGATTGTTACTTTTCGTTCTAATATAAAAGCCCGTATACATCTAGGTTCGTAGCATCTTCGCTACATTTTACAATTATTGAGTTATCATAAAACTCATCATTCTGTCAGTAAACGTAGCAACAAATTTTTCGAAAAGAACTTTACAATTAAACAGCTTTAGTTGATTTAGACTCATCAGCTTCGTGATTTTTATATTTCTCTTCCCAAAAATCAGCACCTTCAATACCTAACTTGCTAGGGTTAAATACTGGGTCCTTACCTGCTTTTTTCTGAGTTTCATAATCTTTAAGTACTTTTAACGCTGGTTTCGTCAACAGTAATATTGCTATTATATTTAACCATGCCATACTACCAACACCAACATCACCTAAGCCCCAAGCTAAATCTGCAGTTTTTACACTTCCATAAAAGACAACAAATAACAACGCAACTTTTAATAAATATTCAGACCAAACACGTCGCACTTTACGGTTAAGATATGCTAGGTTTGTTTCAGCCATATAATAGTATGCCATAATTGTTGTAAAAGCGAAGAAAAGAAGTGAAATCGAAACAAACGGTGCTCCGAAGCCAGGTATTTGTGATTCTATTGCTTGTTGTGTATATACTGGTCCTGGTTCTACATCTGCTAAATTATTGACAATCGGCGCTTCCCCTTCTGGTGTAACATTATACATTCCAGTAATAATAATCATAAATGCCGTTGCTGAGCATACAAACAACGTGTCAATGTATACTGAGAACGCTTGAACAAGTCCTTGTTTTGCAGGATGTGAAACTTCAGCTGCTGCTGCTGCATGAGGTCCCGTACCTTGTCCAGCCTCATTAGAGTAAATACCACGTTTGACTCCCCATGCAATAGCTGCACCTAAAATACCACCAAAAGTAGCATCTGTCCCAAAAGCACTGCTAAAGATAAGACTAAACACTTCAGGAACCTGTGAGATATTTGTAATTAAGATGTACATTGAAACTAACATATACCCTATAGCCATAAATGGTACTACTACTTGAGCAACATGGACAATACGTTTAATTCCACCGAAAATAATTAACGCGAGGAATACAACTAACAACACACCAGTAATCGTAGGGTTTATCCCAAATGCATTGTCCATTCCTGCTGCTATACTGTTAGCTTGTACACCTGGTAAAAGCATTCCAGTTGCGATAACAGTAACAAGCGCAAATAAAACTGCATACCATTTTATTTTAAGACCTTTTTCGATATAGAACGCTGGCCCACCACGATATTCACCATCTTGTTTTGTTTTAAAAACTTGCCCCAAGGATGATTCTACGAAAGCAGAGCCTGCACCTAAAAAGGCAATTAGCCACATCCAGAACACTGCTCCAGGCCCTCCATATGCTATCGCAGAAGCAACACCAGCAATGTTCCCAGTACCTACGCGCCCAGATAAAGATAATGCTAACGCTTGGAAGGATGACACTCCTGATTTGGAACTTTTCCCCTCAAACATTAATTTAATCATTTCCTTAAAGTATCTGATTTGAAGAAATCTCGTAGCAATCGTAAAGAATAGGCCTGCTCCTAAACATAAATAAATCAGATAATTACTCCAAATATGATCATTTAGCCACCCAACAACACTTGCCATTACATTTTATCCCCCTTGTTTTTTAGTTTAGTAGAATAATAATAAAGTTTTATTCAAAAATCTTTGCTATGAAGATTTTTTTCATTAAGTAGTGTATTAGTATGATTATTCATAATTCTCAGTTTATCAAAACAATAGGGATATTTATTCATATAATAACATTATTATTCAAATTGTAAGAAGTGTCAAATAAAAGAAAATTTTGACTATTATTAGATATTCATCCATGTTTCGTCTTGAGGATTTTCACTCCATTTTAACAGTTTGGAAATATCTTCTTTAGTAATATAGCCATTCTTAGCAGCTACTTCAGTTAAGGCCTCAAAATCTGTTAACGAATAAGCACTTACATTAGCTTCATCTAATTTTTGCTGACCTGCAAGTAGTCCATACGTAAAAATTGAGGCGATTCCTAACACATTACACCCTTCTGCTCTGAGTGCCTCAACAACTGTTAACGCGCTTCCTCCAGTAGAGATTAAATCTTCAACCACGACAACATTTTGGCCTTCAGACACTACACCTTCTATTTGGTTTCCTTTCCCATGGCCTTTCGCCTTGCCTCGAACGTAGCACATAGGTAGATTCATTCTTTCACTTACCAAAGCAGCATGTGCAATGCCGCCTGTAGCTGCACCAGCTATGACATCTGTTTCAGGGAAATGTTCTTTAATTAATTCTACTAAGCCGTCCGCTATATCTGTTCGAACACGAGGATAAGATAAAGTTAAGCGATTATCACAGTAGATTGGTGATTTCATTCCTGAAGACCATGTAAAAGGATTATTTGGTTGTAAAAAAACCGCTTTAATTTCTAATAAATGTTCAGCTATTTTTGCTTTCATATGGAGACTCCTTCCCATTCTGCTTTCATTTTTTTATATGCTGCTACCGGATCTTGCGCTTTCGTAATACTTCTCCCGACGACTATAGCGGTGGAACCTAACTGGCGAGCCTTTTCTGGAGTTGCAATACGGACTTGATCGTCTTGATTGTCTGTTAATTGACGAATTCCTGGTGTTACAGTAGCAAACGCTTTTCCTAGTTCTTTCTGAATCGTCGGTACTTCTAGTGTTGAACAAACAATACCATCTAACCCACTTTGTTTTGCGTTATTTGCATATTGAAGCACAACATTATCAAGTGAATGATCAATAAGTAGTTGCTCACTTAACATTTGTTGTGAGGTGCTCGTCAGTTGTGTAACAGCAATACAACTCGGACGATTATTTCCAGAAGGCGTACCCGCTTCAAGACCTTCCATTGCAGCTTCCATCATTTGCTTCCCACCAGCAGCATGAACATTGATAATATCAACACCTAATCGTGCGATTCCTTTCATGGCAGACATTACTGTATTAGGAATATCATGTAGTTTTAAATCTAAAAAGATGTTGTGACCGGCATTTTTTAGCTGTGAAACAATTTGAGGGCCTTCCTGATAGAAAAGTTCCATACCTACCTTGAGATAAAGGTTTTCACCATGAAAATTCGCTAAAAATTGATTCACTTGCTCCTGTTCTGCAAAATCAAGAGCAATGATTAATGGTCTTTTCACGCTCCTTCCAGCTCCTTCCTATGCAGTCTGATATATGATCAATACCAAGCTTATCAAGTAATAATGGCAGTTCTTCAATGATATTTGGACAAACGAATGGATCCACGAAATTTGCTGTTCCTACAGCTACTGCACTTGCTCCTGCATATAAATATTCAATAACGTCCTCAGCTGTTTGAACTCCCCCCATCCCAATGATTGGTATGGAGACCTTTTGACTCACTTCGTAAATCATTCTAATTGCAACAGGTTTAATCGCTGGTCCAGACAACCCTCCTGTACGATTCGCTAAAATAGGCTTAGCCGTTCTTAGATCAAGACGCATCCCTAAAAGTGTATTAATCATCGTTAAGCCATCAGCTCCGGCTTCTTCAACTGCTGTTGCCATATCAACGATATTGGCTACATTCGGTGAAAGCTTCACATATACTGGCACCGTAGATACTTCTTTTACTTGTTTTGTTAAATCATGTGCAACTTCAGGTATTGTTCCAAATGCTATGCCACCAGTTTTCACATTTGGGCAAGAAATATTCAGCTCTAGCGCATGAACATTTTTCGCTTTAGATATCTCTTGAGCAACTTCAACATAGTCTTCGACTTGCGAACCTGCTACATTCGCAATAATTGGGACATCATATTGTTCCAACCATGGTAATTCCTCAGCTAACACTTTTTCAAGCCCTGGATTCTGTAATCCTATGGCATTTAACATACCTGCTGAAGTTTCAGCGACACGTGGAGTAGAATTACCAAAGCGTGGCTCGAGTGTAGTTGCTTTAATCATTATTGCTCCAAGGTTACTTAAATCATATAGATTTGCATATTCCTTACCAAAGCCAAAGCAACCGGAAGCAGGCATAATTGGATTTTTTAACTTAAGCCCTGGTAACTCTATGTTAAGTCGATTCATAATACCACCTCTCCAACCTTAAACACTGGACCATCGCTACAAACCTTCTTATACGATGTACCTTCAGGATCTTCTTGTGTATGACAAACGCATGCAAAACATGCACCGATCCCACATCCCATACGTTCTTCAAGAGAAATAAAAGCCTTCTTATCTTTATAGCGGTCTTCTATTACTTTTAACATTGGGGTAGGACCACATGAGAATAGAACATCAAAAGAAAATTGATAATGATCGATTACATCAGTCACAAAGCCTTTCATACCTAACGATCCATCTACCGTTGCAATATATGTTGAGCCAAGCTCTGAAAACTGCTGTTCATAAAAAGCCACCTGTTTATCTTGAAAGCCTAAAACATGTATAACCTTCACACCTTTTGCAACGAGTTGCTTTGAAAGCTCATATAATGGTGGAACTCCGATACCGCCACCTACTAATAAAGCTGTGTTTCCTTGTTTAGTTTCGTTAATTGGGAAACCATTGCCCAATGGCCCTAATACATTGACTGTCCCATTGTTTATTCTAGAAAGGACTCGTGTGCCGAGTCCTTCCTTACGATAAATCATTGTAAATTGACGATTCTTTTTATCAACATTCGCAATACTAATTGGGCGACGAAGCAAAGGCTCTGCCCCTTCTGAAACTTTAATATGCACGAATTGTCCTGGCTCTCCCATTTGTGTTACTAGTTCACCTTGTAATATCAATTCATAAATATCTTGCGCAATTTCTCTTTGAGAAACTACCTCCATGTCCTCTTTCATTATCATGAATGTGTCACCTCTTTAGCTTGCTCAAATTGAGGCATTGCTTCTGCTGAAAATGTCATCGACTCGAGAACACGAAGTATTGCTTGTGCTGTATCAAGACTTGTCAAACATGGTACATTATTTTCAACTGATTCCCTTCTAATTCTAAAACCGTCCCGGGCAGGCTGCTTACCTTTCGTTAACGTGTTAATGACAAACTGGGCTTTTCCTTGTCTAATAACATCAAGTAAATTAGGTTTGTCTGTTCCGATTTTGTTAACGACAGTCACAGGAATATTTTCTTTTGCTAGAAAATCAGCAGTACCACTTGTCGCTAATACTTGATAACCTATACGGTGAAATCTTTTAGCGATTATTAAAGCTTCTTCTTTATCTTTATCTGCAACAGTTAGAAGGACCGAACCAAATTGTTGGACTCTCATACCAGCTGCAACAAGCCCTTTATACAAAGCTTTTTCTAATGTATTGTCTTTACCCATTACTTCTCCAGTTGACTTCATTTCTGGTCCTAATGTAATATCAACGCGACGTAATTTTGCAAACGAAAAGACTGGTACTTTTACAAATACCCCTTTGCTTTCCTCATGTAAACCAGTCGAATAACCAAGCTGTTCTAGTTTCGCACCTAGTATTACTTTTGTTGCGATATTAGCCATAGGCACACCTGTGATTTTACTTAAAAACGGTACCGTACGACTTGATCGTGGATTTACTTCTATGACGTATACATCTTGCTTATACACGATAAATTGGATATTCAGTAGCCCGACAATGTTTAATCCTTTTGCCAGTGACGTTGTATAATCAACTATTTTCTGTTTTACATCAGACGATAATGTTTGTGGTGGATACACAGCGATCGAGTCACCTGAGTGTACACCAGCTCGTTCAATATGTTCCATAATGCCAGGGATGTATACACTTTCCCCATCAGAAATCGCGTCAACCTCTATTTCTTTACCAATCATATACCTATCAATTAGTACTGGATGCTGTGGATTTACTTTTACAGCATTTTTCATGTAATGAAGCAGCTCTTCCTTTTTATATACAATCTCCATTGCTCTTCCACCTAAAACGTAAGATGGACGAACAAGTACTGGATAACCGATTCTGTCAGCTACTTGTACAGCTTCCTCTACAGAAGTAGCCGTTTTTCCTTTAGGTTGTGGTATACCTAACTGTGTTATTGTATGTTCAAACTTATCTCGATCTTCAGCGCGATCCAAGTCTTCTAGAGATGTCCCTAAAATTTTCACTCCACGTTCTGCAAGTTCATTCGCTAAATTAATTGCTGTTTGTCCACCAAACTGGACTACAACACCGATAGGGTTCTCTAAGTCAATAATATGCATGACATCTTCAATCGTTAACGGTTCGAAATAGAGTTTATCTGATACACTAAAATCTGTTGAAACCGTTTCTGGGTTGTTATTAATAATAATTGATTCATATCCTGCCTCTTTAATAGCCCAAACTGAATGAACTGTTGCGTAGTCAAATTCCACACCTTGTCCGATACGTATAGGACCCGAACCTAAAACAACCACGCTCTCTTTCTCAGAAACAATTGATTCATTTTCTTCCTCATATGTTCCATAATAATACGGTGTTGTAGATTCAAATTCTGCAGCGCATGTATCAACCATTTTATATACAGGAATGATGTTCGACTGTTTTCTGAATTCATACACTTGATGTTCTGTTTGATTCCATAGCTTAGCGATTGTTATGTCTGCAAAGCCAAGTTCTTTTGCTTCATGTAACACGTCTTTATCACCAATGTTATTCTGCAAAACAGTTTCAAAATGAACGATATTTTGAAATTTTTGTAAGAAAAATAAGTCAATTGCACTCCATTCATGTAGCTGTTCAATTGTAATACCACGACGGAGTGCCTCTCCTACATAAAATAACCGCTCATCGCCAGCCTTACGGATGCGTTTTTCAATTTTTTCATCACTATGAGTACTTGCTTCATCTAGCTCTAGGTGAAATACATCAGCTTCTAGTGAACGAACAGCTTTTAAGATCGATTCTTCAAAGTTTCTACCGATTGCCATTACTTCTCCAGTAGCTTTCATTTGTGTACCAAGATGACGGTTTGCTGATTCAAATTTATCGAAAGGCCATCTTGGAATCTTTGAGACAACATAATCTAACGCTGGTTCAAAACAAGCATATGTTTTTCCCGTAACAGGGTTAATCATTTCATCCAACGTTAGTCCAACTGCTATTTTTGCAGCTAGTTTAGCAATCGGATAGCCCGTTGCTTTTGATGCCAATGCGGATGAGCGACTTACACGAGGGTTTACCTCGATGATAAAATAGTCAAAGCTGTGCGGGTCTATAGCAAGCTGAACATTACAACCACCTTCAATTTTTAACGCACGAATAATTTTTAAAGAAGTGTTCCGTAACAATTGATACTCACGATCACTAAGAGTTTGGCT
Source organism: Cytobacillus sp. IB215665 (assembly GCF_033963835.1). Taxonomy (NCBI): domain Bacteria; kingdom Bacillati; phylum Bacillota; class Bacilli; order Caryophanales; family Bacillaceae; genus Cytobacillus; species Cytobacillus sp. IB215665. The sequence continues at coordinate 233,151 of NZ_JAXBME010000004.1, read as the reverse complement.
TGGCGCAACAACAATAGAGTCCCCGGTATGAATGCCGACTGGGTCAATGTTTTCCATATTACATACTACGATGGCATTATCATTTGAATCACGCATCACTTCATATTCAATTTCTTTAAAACCTGCAATACTTCTTTCCAGTAAACATTGATTAACTGGACTCATCTTTATACCGCTAGATACGATTTCATGGAGCTCTTCCTCGTTATGACATATACCGCCACCAGTGCCACCTAACGTATATGCGGGTCTAACGATGATTGGATAGCCTACTTCTTCAACAAAACTTTGTGCCTCTTCAAGTGTATGAACAATTTCACTTTGTGGTACAGGCTCATTTAATTCATTCATTAGATTACGAAACAGTTCACGATCTTCTGCTTTTTCAATAGCATCCAGTTTTGTACCTAATATCTCAACATCGCATTCTTCTAACACGCCTGATTTTGAGAGCTCAACAGCTAAATTTAAACCAGTTTGCCCACCTAATGTTGGTACTAATGCATCAGGTCTTTCCTTGCGAATAATTCTACTCACAAATTCGGTAGTAAGTGGTTCAATGTAAACTTTATCTGCAATTTCTGTGTCGGTCATGATTGTAGCTGGATTGGAGTTAACTAAGATAACACGGTATCCTTCCTCCTTTAACGCTAGACAAGCTTGCGTTCCTGCATAATCGAATTCTGCTGCTTGTCCAATAATGATCGGTCCTGATCCAATTACTAAAATCGTCTCAATGTCTACACGTTTTGGCATACTTTTTCTCCCTCTCTCTTGTATGTTTCAATTAAGCTCATAAATTCATCGAATAAACCGTTCGCATCTTCTGGACCCGGTGAAGCTTCAGGATGATATTGAACTGTAAAAGCTGGATAATCTTGATGAGCTAAGCCTTCTATTGTTCCATCATTTAAAGCAATATGAGTAACGTTTAATTTTGTACTTGAAATTGACTGTTCATTTACTGTATAACCGTGGTTTTGTGAAGTAATATCTACTTTTCCAGTTTCAAGATTTTTAACTGGATGATTTGATCCACGATGACCAAACTTCATTTTTTCTGTGCTTGCTCCACAAGCTAGAGCAAATAATTGATGCCCTAAACAAATTCCAAATAGCGGTACTTTGCCGATAATGCCGTTAATCATGTCTATTGCTTCTGGTACATCCATCGGATCTCCTGGTCCATTACTTAACATGACACCATCTGGACTAAGTCTTAATATTTCTTCTGCTGTAACATTATATGGAACGACAATTACATCACAATTACGATTGTTTAGTTCTCGTAAAATCCCATGTTTCATCCCGTAATCCACTAATACGACCTTATAACCACGGCCTGGACTAGGGTATGGGCTTTTCGTTGATACTTTCTCGACTTGATTTGTTGGGAGTGTAGTTGAAGATAAATGCTTGATCATTTCAGCTACATCAACGTCCATGGAACAAATAGCACCTTTTAAAGCTCCATGATGACGAATAATTCTCGTTAATTTCCTAGTATCTATTCCAGCAATCCCTGGAATGTTTTGCGCTTTAAAATATTCATTTATTGTATATTGATTTCTCCAGTTAGAAGGATGTTCACTAAATTCTTTCACAATGAACCCATTTATCGCAGGCGTAATTGACTCAAAATCATCTCGATTAATGCCATAATTTCCGATTAAAGGGTAAGTCAAAGTTACGATTTGACCACAATATGATGGATCTGAAAGTATTTCTTGATATCCTGTCATACCTGTATTAAAAACTACCTCACCAACTGTATCTTTCTCACTACCAAATGCTTTTCCAACAAATACTGTTCCATCTTCTAAAATTAATTGTCGTTTCATATAAGAATTCATCCCTTCTGCCATACAATTTTTCCGTTAACTACTGTCATTACAGGCCAACCTTTACAAGTCCATTCAGCAAATGGCGTATTTTTCCCTTTTGAAGCAAATGTTTCAGGGTCAATTGTTTGTTCCAATTCAAGATCTATAATTGTTAAATCTGCATGGGATCCAACTTGTAAACTTCCAAAAGGAAGATTAAACACTTCTGCTGGCTTTTTAGTTAAATAATTTATTAGCTCTTCTAATGTAATAATGCCTTTTTCAACAAAATGTGTATAAAGAAGCGGAAACGCTGTTTCTAGACCAACAATGCCAAATGGTGCAAGCTCCATTCCTTCTGATTTTTCTTCTACAGTGTGAGGAGCATGATCCGTAGCAATAAAATCTATTGTCCCGTCTAACAATCCCTCAATTAATGCTTCTTTATCAGCCTTCGATCTAAGTGGTGGGTTCATTTTATAATTTGAATCTAGCCCTGGTATATCGTCATCTGTTAACAGTAGATGATGTGGAGTCACTTCAGCTGTAACATTAACCCCAGCGCGTTTCGCATCTCTTACTACTCTTACTGATTCCTTTGTACTAATATGGCAAACGTGATAATGACAATTTGCTGCCTCTGCTAAAAGTACGTCTCTCGCAATATGAACTGATTCACATACTGAAGGAATGCCATTCAAGTGATGTTTTGCTGAAAAATCTCCTTCGTGCACAGCACCTTTATTAATCAACGTATTTTCCTCACAGTGCGCAACGATCGACATATTTAAATCGGCTGCCCTTTTCATTGCCTCAAGCATTTTATGTGCTGATTGCACCCCTACTCCATCATCTGTGAAGGCAAACGCGCCTGCATCTTTTAACTGTTCAAAATCCGTTAGCTCCTCTCCAAGCTGACGAGTTGTTATAGCAGCGTACGGTAAGACACGGACATGTGCTGTTTCTTCGATGCGTTTTTGGAGCCAATTCATTTGTTCTTTCGTATCAGGAACAGGACGGGTATTAGGCATTGCTGCAATCGTCGTAAACCCACCTTTGGCTGCTGCTAATGAACCTGTTTCAATAGTTTCTTTATGTTCACCACCAGGCTCACGCAAATGTACATGTAAGTCAACAAATCCTGGAGAAATGACCTTACCTTTAACATCAATTACCTGTGCATTTGTCGTATCAATATCCTCGCCAATTTCCACAATCTTTCCATCTTCAATTTTTAAATTAATTGATTCTAATGACGCATTTTCGTTGAACCACTTACCATTAGTTAGTACAATACTCATTTATTAATCCCCCTTGTACAGATTGTAATGCTCTTTTAATAACAGCCATACGAATATATACTCCATTTTCCATTTGCTTAAAGATTCTAGATCGATCACATTCCACTAACTCACTTGCTATTTCTACACCACGGTTCACTGGGGCTGGATGTAAAATAATACTATGTGCTTGCATTTGCTTTTCTCTCTCAATTGTTAGTCCATAAGATTCATGATAGCTTTGTGACGCATTATCATTTCCTTCTTGATGACGTTCATGTTGAATACGCAATAGCATTAATACATCACATGTCTGTACCGCCTCATCTATGTCAACATACTTACCAAATTGATTCGTTTCATCACGCCATTCATCTGGTGCAGAAAACATCACATTAGCTCCGAGTCTTGTTAATACTTCAGAGTTAGAACGTGCTACACGACTATGACGAATATCGCCAACGATCGCAACTTTCAACCCTTTAAATGTCCCAAACTCCTCTTTAATCGTGTATAAATCAAGCAAAGATTGTGTTGGGTGATGTCCACATCCATCACCTGCATTAATGATAGGGATACTTATTTGTTCACGTAATTCATCATAATATTGGTCTTCTTGATGTCTAATTACAACCGCATTTGCTCCAATTGCTTGTAACGTTCTCACAGTATCGTATAAGCTTTCGCCTTTTTGGACACTTGTGTTTGACGCATCGAAATTTAACACATGTGCACCAAGCTTTTTCTCTGCTACTTCAAAGCTAAATTTCGTTCGTGTACTTGGTTCATAAAACAAATTAGCTATAAATTTATTCTGAGCAATATCAGTCCATTCACCACTAGAAAACCGATGCGCATCTTGTAATATCATTTCAATATCATTGGTTGATAGCTCATTCATCGCGAGTAAATGTTTCATATTATGATCCCCTTTTTGGTTTTTAGTGTTACATTTATTTAAGAAAAAACACCCTACAAATTTGTGTAGGGTGTTTTTTAAAGACTTTTCAGTGTTATGATACGATCATGATTCATTCTGCGTATCAAAAACACTTATAACCTTACACCCTTACTAGTCTCACAGGACTTATTTAAAAGGTTTAGCCGCTTATTTGTTGCTTGTCTTCCGATAGTTCAAACATTTCATTAGTACCATAACTAGACTCTTTGCCAGGTAGTATAAGATGGAGTATAACACCACAAATTGCTGCTAATGCCATACCAGCAATTTGCAGCTGATCTGTAACTTGAACAAAAGCTCCACCAACACCGATGACTATAATAACTGAAGAAATGATTAAGTTTCTTGTATTTCCGAAATTAACTTTATTATCTATTAACATACGTAAGCCTGATGATGCAATGATTCCAAATAATAATATCGATACACCGCCCATGACAGGAGATGGGATCGAGCCAATCAATGCTGTTATTTTACCGATAAATCCAAAACATATTGCAAACACGGCTGCACCTCCGATAACAAAGACGCTGAACACTTTCGTAATTGCTAATACACCTATATTTTCTCCGTAAGTAGTATTAGGTGGCCCCCCTAATGTTGCTGCAATCATTGTTGCAATTCCATCGCCTAAGATTGAGCGATGGAGCCCAGGTTTTTCTATAAAATTACGTCCTACAACTTTACTTAAGACCATCTGATCACCGATATGCTCTGCAATTGTTACTATGGCGACTGGAACCATGATAAGAGCAATTTCCCAGTCCAAGTTTGGTGTATAGTTTACAAAGGGAATATAGAAATCTGGCACTTCGAAAAGCTTTGCTTCACGAATCGGAGTAAGATCAACAATGCCCATAAAAAATGCATATGTGTACCCACCAACAATACCTATTAAAATTGGAATGAGTCCAAAGAACCCTTTCAAAAACACAGAACAGATAATTGTTAATGCAAGTGTCACTACAGCTACTGACAAATACGTTGGATTATAAATTAATTCGTTTGATGGTGCACCAGCATTTTCATACATTGCCATTCCAACAGCAACATTTGCTAGGCCTAAACCAATTACAATGATCACAGGACCTACAACTACAGGTGGTAAGATGCGCATAATCCATTTCAAACCAAATCCTTTAATAAGTAGAGCTACAATCCCATAGACAACACCTGCTAAAAAACTTCCCAACATTGCAGCTTGTGGACCTCCAGCTGCTTTTGCTGCAATAATAGGTGCAATAAATGCGAATGAGGAGCCTAAGTATGCAGGTATTTGACCTCTAGTTATTAATAAGTAGGCTAAAGTTCCAAGACCACTTGAAACAAGTGCTACTCCAGGGCTTAAATCTACTAAAAAGGGCACAAGAATTGTGGCTCCAAACATTGCAAATAAATGTTGGATGCTAAATATAATCCATTTACTTAAGGGTGGGACTTCCTGTACATTAAGAGTTACATCCTTTTGCTTCATCTCCAACTTTGTCTCCTCCTCTGTAAAACGCACACTAGAAAAATCCATATAAAAACCCTCTTTGTTTTATATACAAAGAGGGTGTGCAAACTACTCAAGTATGGACATACTTGAGGTTGTACCCTCTTAGCCATCTCACAGGATAACCTTAAAAAGGGGATTAAATTTCGTAAATACCTACTTGATCAACTTGATCAATTTCTTCTAATTTAACAACTATTTTTTCGGCATTAGAAGTTGGAATGTTTTTACCAACAAAATCTGCTCTTATCGGTAGCTCTCTATGGCCTCGATCAACTAGAACTGCCAATTGTATTTGAGCTGGCCTACCTACGTCTATTAACGCGTCCATTGCCGCACGAACTGTCCGTCCAGTAAACAACACATCATCTACTAATATTACCTTTTTATTTGTAATATCTATCGGTAAATGAGAACCTTTCACAAGCGGTTCTTTATTCGATGTCGTGTTTGTTAGATCATCTCTATATAATGTGATATCTAGTTCACCTATTGCGATTTTGTCTCCTTCGATTTGCTCAATCTTTTCTGCCAACCTATTAACAAGATATATACCCCGAGTTTTAATTCCAACGAGGACACAATCCTTAATACCTTTGTTCTTTTCAATAATCTCATGTGCAATACGAGTTAGTGCTCTGCGAATAGCTTGATTATCTAATACTACAGCTTTTTGCATCGTTATCACCTCTGATTATAAATGGTGGTCAACAGCATAAAAAAATCCTCACACCTGTGGCGAGAGGACTCGTAATTGTAGCGCTACTACAATTACTCATAAATAAATTTCCGTATCCTTCTCAGCCTCACGGGACTGGGTTAAAGATCTTGTATGCAACTACATTTAGAATATATTAACGATAAGGTAATGTCAATATTATTTTTGAATCTCATTTAATACTGTGACAAATTCTGTAGGCAATGGAGCTTCAAATTCCATATATTTATTCGTTCTAGGATGATCAAAACCTAGAATTGCTGCATGAAGTACTTGTCCATTTGTTTGTAATGTTTTCTTTGGACCATATTTTGGGTCTCCAACCAGAGGATAACCAATATATTTCATATGAACACGAATTTGGTGGGTTCTTCCTGTTTCAAGTTGGCATTCAATTAAAGTGTAATCATTAAATCTTTCTAGTACTTTAAAGTGCGTAACTGCATCTTTTGAATGTTCGTCAGTTACTGTCATACTTTGACGATCACGTTTATCTCGTCCAATTGGTGCATCAATCGTTCCCTTATCATGCGGAATAACACCATGAACGATCGCCTTGTATTTACGTGTGACAGTTTTATTTACTAATTGATTGACTAATGATTCATGAGCCACATCATTTTTGGCTACCATTATAAGTCCTGATGTATCTTTATCAATTCTATGAACAATTCCTGGCCTTAGCACGCCGTTAATACCAGATAAATCTGTACAATGTGCTAAAAGTCCATTTACTAATGTACCTTCCATATGTCCTGGTGCAGGATGAACAACTATTCCACTATTCTTATTAACTACGATTACATCTGCATCCTCATAGTAAATATCTAGACCCATATCCTGTGGAATCACATCTAGTTCTTCAGCTGCTGGTACAGTTATTTTCACAGCGTCCCCTATATTACATTTATAATTAGGCTTAACATTCTTGTCATTTACCGTAATATTTCCAGCTTTAATCCATTGCTGTACTTGAGAACGAGACCATTCATTTCCATGCTCTGAAATCACTTTGTCAAGCCTTTCGTTACGCTGTTCATTTGTTACAATTAACTCAATAACATCCATTAATTTTTCTCCTTCTCTCGTCCATCTAGTAGTGTATGGATAATTACCAGTATGACTCCAACAACTAATGCTGCATCAGCAATATTAAAAATTGGGTAATCATAACTAAAAATATTCGTAAAATTAATAAAATCAACAACTTCTTTTCTAAACAGACGGTCAATAAAATTACCGATTGCTCCTCCAAGCATTAATGCTAGCGCAACACGTATCAACACCTGTGTTTGAGGGAGTTTTTTCATATAATAAATAATGCCAATGATGACAATTGTTGTGACGATATAAAAGAACCACAGCTGCCCTTCCAATATGCCCCAAGCCGCTCCTCTATTACGATGTGAAGTTATGTATAAAAAATTTTCTATAACTGGTAGATGATCACCATACTCCATTTTTGTAACAATCACCCACTTTGTTACTTGATCCATTAAAATAACGACTAATGCTAAGATATAATAATACACAGAAGTACCTCCATGAAATATAATGTACTTCTGCATTTTAGCATATTGTCTTGAAAAGAAACAACGAATTCATAATAATATATTCACCAATAATGCTATTGTATAAATAATACGTTTATATTTTAATGTATATAATTGTTTGGATAATTTACTTCATCAATTGTTCTAACAGTCGGGAATATTCGCAGTTTGTCTAGGGGGATTCTTTTACCTGTTGATTCGCATAAGCCATAAACGCCTAAATCAATTTTCACTAATGCTCTATTTACATCTTCTAGGTCTTCTTTGACATAATGAATAATCTCCATATGTTTCTCATCATTTAATGTACATTCGTCATCTTTATCTACTTGCCCTAACCGTGTTTCTAGTTCCAACTTTGCAAGCTCTAATTCTGCTTTTATCTCTGCTGTTTGTTCATACATACATAAACCTCCTAAGATACGAAGCAGTTGTTTGATGACAATAGTATATGCTTATTTACAACATATCCTGTAAACTACATTTTTCCATTACATAAACGTAAAACAAAGAAAACCTTAGCAGAAAACACACTGCTAAGGTTGTTCATTTATTCAGTATAATGTTCCTTAACTACCGTAGCACACCTTGAGCATATCGTTGGATGATCTTTATCCTCACCTACTGTTTGAGAAACAACCCAACAACGTTCACACGTCTCTCCCTCAGCTGGTGATACAACAATTGCAGTCTGATCAAATTTTTGTGCATTCGCTGGTGCATCTTCTAGCATTCCTGCAATGTCAAATCCTGAAACGATAAACAGTTGCTTCACATCTTCTTCAATGGCATTTAAGAGATGTTTAGTATCATCAGTAGTATATAATGCAATATGAGCATTTAATGATTTACCTATCACTTTTTCATTCCGAGCCACTTCTAATGCCTTTAACACATCGTCACGAAGAGACATAAATGCATCCCATTTCTCTTCAATTTGTTTAGCATTTTGTAATTCTGTTGCTTCAGGCATGTCGACTAACTGCACACTTTGCTCTGATACAGTATTAATATGTGACCATACCTCGTCTGCTGTATGAGGTAGTATAGGTGCTACAAGCTTCGTAAGTGCTAATAAAGACTCATACATGACTGTTTGAATTGCACGACGGTTCATATCATTTGGTGCATCAATGTATAAAATATCCTTAGCAAAATCTAAATAGAATGAACTTAAATCAATCGTACAAAAATTATGAACATCGTGGAAAATACTCGCAAATTCATATGTTTCATAAGATTTCTTTACTTTGTTAATGATTTTATTGAGTTTAATGAGCATATATCGATCAACTTCTCTTAAATCTTCATATGCCACTGTGTCTTTAGTTGGTTCAAAATCGAATAAATTCCCTAATAAGAAGCGGAATGTATTACGAATTTTGCGATATACTTCAGCTACTTGCTTTAATATAGCATCTGAGATTCGAACGTCTGATTGATAATCTACTGAAGCTACCCATAAGCGTAGAATATCGCCACCTAATTGTTTCATTACTTTTTCTGGAACGACGACATTCCCGATAGACTTACTCATCTTCCTACCTTCTCCATCAAGTACAAAGCCATGGCTCAATACACCTTTATATGGAGCATGTCCAGTAACCGCAACAGATGTAGATAAGGAAGAATTAAACCAACCACGATATTGGTCAGAACCTTCTAAATACAAATCTGCTGGACGTTGTAGATCGTCTCTTTCGAGGAGAACGGCTTGATGAGAAGATCCTGAATCAAACCATACATCCATTATGTCTTGTTCCTTTGTAAACTTTCCATTTGGACTAGAAGGATGTGAAAAGCCTTCTGGGAGCAAGCCTTTTGCATCTTGTTCAAACCAAATATTTGAGCCGTGCTCTCTAAATAGGTTCGATACATGATCAATCGTTTCATCTGTAATAATAGGCTCTCCATTCTCCCCGTAGAACACAGGAATAGGTACACCCCAGGCACGTTGTCTAGAAATACACCAATCCCCACGATCTCTCACCATGTTATGCAAGCGGGTTTCGCCCCATTCCGGCACCCATTTTGTTTCTTTTACTGAGTTAAGTAAATCTTCTCGTATTTTATCTATTGAAGCAAACCATTGTGCTGTTGCTCTAAATATTGTAGGCTTTTTTGTTCTCCAGTCATGTGGATATGAATGAGTGATAAAGGTAAGTTTGAGTAAAGCTCCAACTTCCTCTAATTTCTCAGTAATTGGCTTATTCGCTTGATCATAGAACAACCCTTCAAAGCCTGGTGCCTCAGTAGTCATATAACCCATTTCATTTACAGGGCAAAGTACGTCTAAACCGTATTTTTTTCCTACGATAAAGTCATCTTCCCCATGACCAGGTGCAGTATGAACACATCCAGTACCTGCATCTGTCGTTACATGATCTCCTAACATGACAAGACTATCACGCTCATAAAACGGATGTGCAGCAACGACATTCTCTAAAAGATGTCCTTTTATGGATTTTACTGTTGTCGTATTCTCCCAGCCAATTTCATTTTGTACAACTTCTAGTAAATCAGTTGCAATAACATATTTTTGTCCATCTGCTTGAACAATACTATAATCAAGATCAGGATGAACTGTAATTCCAAGATTTGCAGGAAGTGTCCAAGGTGTCGTTGTCCAAATAATTATTTTTTCATCCCCTTGGAGTACCCCTTTCCCATCTTTCACTTCAAATGCTACATAAATAGAAGGTGATCTTTTATCTTTATATTCAATCTCAGCTTCTGCAAGAGCTGATTCACTTGATGGTGACCAATTGACAGGCTTTAAGCCTTTATATATTAGACCCTTTTTAGCCATTTCGCCAAATACTTTAATTTGTTGTGCTTCATAAGCAGGCTCTAATGTAATATACGGATTTTCCCAATCTCCACGAACACCTAAGCGTTTAAATTGCTCGCGTTGATTATTGATTTGTTTATACGCATATTCTTCACAGAGCTTACGAAATTCAGCAACACTCATTTCCTTACGTTTTATTTTTTTATTTTTTGTTAGTGCTGTTTCTATAGGTAAACCATGAGTATCCCAACCTGGCACATATGGCGCATTATAACCGCTCATGGATTTATAGCGTACGATAAAATCTTTTAATATTTTGTTTAAAGCATGCCCCATATGAATATCACCATTTGCATATGGAGGGCCGTCATGTAATACAAATAATGGTCTATCTTTTGTTCGTTCTTGAACCATTTCATATATATGTTGCTCGTCCCATTGCTGTTGCATTTGTGGCTCTCGATTCGGAAGATTTCCACGCATTGGAAAGCTTGTTTTCGGCATAAGTAAGGTATCTTTATACTCCATTATCCATTCCTCCAAAACTAACATAAAATAATTATTAAAAAGCTGTTTTCCATATGTAACTGTTTTTCGCTATAAAAGCATACAACTAGCATTCGTGGTGAAACCTTGTCTTCTTTAGTATGCACAATACGTTACATAGATGGCTTTTTTATAAGAAGCTGTTTCCACATTAATTGTTGCTTTTCGTAATAAGAGCTATACATGAATATAACTAACGTTATGGATACCTTTTCTTTTCTTTTCTTCAAACAATAAAAATCATATCATCCACATTAGTTAATCAAATTTAAGTAACAAAAAGCAACAAAGTGTACGAAAAAAGCCTTATCATAACACCAAGTAGCGATAAGAACCTAAAAAAAGACCTTCTCATCCCTAAATAGGGACGAGAAGGTCTCCCGCGGTACCACCCTTGTAGACTGTTACTTGTTATAATACAAAAAACAATTAGTCCGCTTTCTATTCGTAACGTGAATAAACGCCATTGCTTACTTTATAATTTCAGCTAGGAACTCAAGGGTGATGTTCATTCCTTTTGTTTATATCGAGCTTCCACCGTCCTCGATTCGCTTTTTATAATAAACTCGTTAAAGAATTACTGTCCCTATCATCGTCTACATTTAAAGTTATGACACATATTTAGAAATTATATGCTATCGTGCTTCAGTTAGTCAAGTCTAGTTTTCCTATTTCACAACTGATTGTGGATCTTCTTCATACTCCATTAAACTATCCCAATCGTTATGTTGAAGCATATCAAGTTGAGCTTCTATAAGCATTTTAAAACGATTTCTAAATACTTTTGATTGCTTCTTCAATTCCTCTATTTCCAAGGTAATCTTACGAGATTTAGAAAGTGATTCATTAATTATTCTGTCAGCATTCTTTTCAGCTTCTTTAATAATTAACTTTGCTTCCTTTTCAGCATTTCTTTTAACTTCCTCTGCTGTCTCTTGAGCAATAACGATTGATTTATTGAGTGTTTCTTCAATACTTGTAAAATGGTTTATTCTCTCAGTTAAATCTGTAACCTTGTCTTCTAACTCTTTTTTTTGTCTAATTACAATTTCATAATCTTTAATAACCTGATCTAAAAATTCATTTACTTCATCTTCATCATAACCTCGGAATCCTTTACTAAATTCCTTATTATGAATATCTAATGGTGTTAAAGGCACATGTGCCACCTCCACAAAATCGTATGTATGTTTTATGACGAAAAACTTTTGTTATACACTACGTAAATGTTTTTTTAAGTTATTCGACATATTATTAATAATTCCTGCTCTTATCCCAATTTATTTTTGTATTCCCACGACAATTCGCCATTTTTCTTTTTTTGTCTTACCTTCTATTGACAAAAGTTTCCCTCTACCAACTCCACGTACAGAGATGATATCCCCTTCTTTACATTCAAATGAAGTTTGCTCGATCGTTTTCCAATTCATGCGAACAAGTCCATTTTTAATAAGCTGTTGAGCTCTTTGTCTAGAAATTGAGAATATTGTTGCTATCATAATATCTAGACGAAGTGAGGATGCAGTCGTTACATTTTCTCTCCACAATTCCTTACGGTTTACTATGCTTGATAAATTAATCCTTTTAACTGAGACTTTACTCTTACCAACTGATTGGAGATTCACTTGTATATAGTTTTCGACCTCTTCTGCGACGACGAATTGAACAATACGATCCTGTATAATTACATCACCAAATTTAGCTCTTCTCATCCCTAGCCCCATTAACGAACCTAACATTTGCGGATGTTCAATCGTTACAAATTTTTCAGGGTATCCAAGTTCAAAAACAGCAAGCTTGAAGTCATCATCACTAGGAACATAATAATCAGGATAGATAAGCGCCCTCTTTCTTTCGGTCCACTCAGCACCACCAAATAATTCCACGTGAACATCTTGATTCTCGCCTACAATAGATTTAGTTATTTCTTGTTCTCTAGGGTCTAAAAAATCAGTAAGTTTATAGCTATACGTATTTTGAACTGTATTCTTCCAATCTATCACCTGGTCTATAAAATTGTGCTCCTCTTTGCGAAAATGTTGGTAAATATTCATGTGCAATTCAGTCCTTATCTTGCGTAAGAAAAAGGAATCTAAGAAAGATTCCTTACATCTATACTGCTATATTAAAGTAAAAAAGAGCTAAACAAATACTGTAAACCAAAACTTGCATACCGCAATACAAGAATTGCAACGATTGGTGATATATCAATCATACCAAGAGGTGGAATTATTTTTCTAAATGGTTCCAAGTAAGGTTCGCAAATAGAAGTTAAAACTTGACCGATACTTGTTTCTCTTGCGTTTGGAAACCAAGACATTAATATGTAAATAAAAAGAGCATAAAAATATATATCTACTGCAAATAAAATAATACTAAGTAATAGTTCCATATAAGTTTACCACCTCTGTCCTATAGAGTCTTCATCAATTGACAACTCAGAAATTGTTCCCGAAACATCAACATTATCAGGCGTACATAGAAAAATATTAGATCCTACCTTTTGTATATCCCCACCGAGAGCATACACTGTCCCACTCAAAAAATCAACAATTCTTTTTGCTTGGTCATGTTGGTTTCGTTGTAAATTTACTACAACAGAACGTCTATTTTTTAATTGATCAGCTATATCTTGAACTTCACTATACGCTCTTGGTTCAATTAATACGACTTTAGAAGATTTTTGTACGCTCTGTAAACTCACAATATTTTGTTTCTGATTAGCCGCTTTTGGCTGTTTTGATACGTCTATTTCATCATCATGCTCATATTCTTCTTGCTCATCAACATAATCATATTCATCTTCAAGTGCAAAAAAGTTCTTAAACTTTGACATCATGCTCATATTGACACTCCCCTCTCATCTTAGTAAATAGCCTTTCAGACGATAATCCATATAAGCTTTCATAATCGAACCTTTTGCTAAATACAAAAGTACCCTTCAATGCGCTAACAATCTTCTTAACTACTGCTCATTGCCAACTAAAGAAGAACCTATACGTAAATATGTTGCCCCTTCTTCGATCGCAATTTCGTAATCATTTGACATACCCATTGATAGATCTTTACAAGGTGCATATGCTAAAGATAATGCTTGTACTTGTTGCTGAAGTTCTTTTAATTTCTGAAAGCACGATCGAATGATTGAAACGTCATCGGTATGTGGTGCCATTGTCATCAGCCCAACGATGAAAACATTTGAAAAACCTTTTAGCTGGTCAATAAATGGTATTACTTCTTCCGGAGACATACCATGTTTCGAGCCCTCACCTGAAGTGTTCACCTGGATGAAACATTTAATTTGCTTCGTAGCACGCTTTTGAATTTCTTCAGCTAACGATAGTCGGTCTAAAGAATGAATGTAGTCAACCTTATTAATAATATTCTTTACCTTTCTCGTTTGTAATGTCCCAATAAAATGCCAGGTAACCTTTGCTCCAATTTGTTCCCATTTATCGTTGAAACCTTGATCTCGGTTCTCACCAAATTGAGTAATCCCTGCTTGTATGGCTTCTTCTACCCGTTCAACAGTTACATATTTTGTCACAGCTATGATATTTATATCTTTCCTGTCACGCTTAACTTTTGCACACACTTCGTTTATTTTTTCTTCAATAATAGCTAAATTTACCTCAACAGACAATCTGACATTATACCTCCTTCATACCAATAAAGCTCATCATTCTACCAGTCTTACCATTGTCACGTCTGTAAGAGTAAAATAACCCTTCTTGACAACTCGTACAATAATTTGAAACTTCAATATTGTCAACTAGTATGCCAGCTTCAACCAATAATTGTTGGTTTAATTGTTTTAAATCTAAACTATATTCTCCATTACCAATAAAAGTATATGGAAGGAGATCATGGTTTTGTAAGATAGTATCTACTTGTTTAATTACACGTTCATCCACATTATAGCAGCAACTTCCTATTGATGGTCCAATAGCAACATATATGTCATTTCTTTTAACTTGTTCATTTTCAGTCCATTGCTGTACCATCTTCCCAACAATATTTTTCACTGAACCTTTCCATCCTGCATGGGCCACGCCTATTATTTCCTTATTCTTAGCCCGAAAATATATAGGGACACAATCTGCATAGCATAATGTTAACAATATACCGGCATCAGTAGTGTATAAGCCGTCTGTACCATCTATAGATGTAGAATAGGAGTAGATGCCTTTCCCTATATCCTTCTTTGTTACTTTAGTTATCGTATGATCATGAATTTGCTCAGCACATACCCAGTTTTCAATAGGAAAATTAATTAACTTTGCTACCGCCTCTCTATTTTTCACCACCGTATCAGGTTTATCATTAACATGTAAACCTGTATTTAACGTCTCATACGGAAATTTACTATATCCACCATTTTTCGTTGTAAACCCAGCTACGACTTTAGAATTAAAAACATGCCAAGGTAAATAAAGAATTTCTTCATGTTCAATTTGTTGAAAAGGTTCGTACATAACAGTCAGTCCTCACTATGAGCCTCATTACTTTTGTTTATTTTAACACAAATTGTAGTATTTCGTTAGATTTGTTTTCACAACGTTTTACATATTTTGTATTATTACTCCTCTATTAGCTTAGCTTCGTGTGATTGATATCTAACTAAAATAACATCCTTACCAACTTTCACAATATTTACCCACGGTATTACTACTTCTTCTTCTCGTCCAAAAAACCCTAAAACTTTGCCATTAGCAAAAATAACAATTGATTCTATTTCTCCTGTACTCAAATTTATATCTATATCACCAATATGGCCTAAATTTGTACCATCAGCTACATTAACTACACTTTTTGCTTGAAATTCAGAGATTTTTACCATAAAAAACTCTCCCCTGTCCTCGTATTCTGGCATTCCACAAAAATTAACGTCCCTTATAGTCAATATATGTGTAAGCTACTCTAGTTCATGAGCAATTTTTTGTTGAACAATTAGAAGACATCAAAATGTGGAATTTTTTTGTTAGACTCTTTTGTTGTTAGGGATTGTTCTCCAATAATAGCGATTTATATAAGAAAGATGCTGCTACTACCGCTCGTAAAATATGTGTATATCGTCATGGAAAAACAACGTTTAATGAGTAATCAACATATCGTAATGAAAGTTACAGAGATAAATCGTTATTGCTAAGGCTTTTTTCGTTAACTTTGTTACTATTACCATTAATAATGGACCGTATATTGTGTTTTTTCTGAGCTTAATCATTATAAAAGGAGAAAAAATGCCACGAACGTTTGATATATACGTGTTCAGTTCCTATTTCGAAAAGCAACATTCGTTGCGAAGACAGCCTTTACTAAGGCTTTTTTCGTTAACTTTGTTACTATTACCATTAATAATGGACAGTATGTTGTATTTCTTGTGAGCTTAATCATTATGAAAGGAGAAAAAATGCCACGAACGTTTGAGGTTTACGTATTTGGCTCCTTTTACGATAAGCAACATTCGTTGCGAAGACAGCCTTTACTAAGGCTTTTTTCGTTAACTTTGTTACTATTACCATTAATAATGGACAGTATGTTGTATTTCTTGTGAGCTTAATCATTATGAAAGGAGAAAAAATGCCACGAACGTTTGAGGTTTACGTATTTGGCTCCTTTTACGATAAGCAACATTCGTTGCGAAGACAGCCTTTACTAAGGCTTTTTTCGTTAACTTTGTTACTATTACCATTAATAATGGACAGTATGTTGTATTTCTTGTGAGCTTAATCATTATGAAAGGAGAAAAAATGCCACGAACGTTTGAGGTTTACGTATTTGGCTCCTTTTACGATAAGCAACAATCATTGCGATACAGCCCTACATAAAAAAGAGCTGTCCATTATTGAACAGCTCTTCGACATCAGCTTTGAATATTCTTATTCATTTGCTTTATTGCTGCTTTTTCTAATCTTGACACTTGTGCTTGAGAAATTCCTATTTCTTCAGCAACTTCCATTTGGGTTTTACCTTGAAAAAAACGTTTCCTTAAAATGAGCTTTTCTCGATCATTTAATCTTCGCATACCTTCCTTTAAAGCTATTTCTTCAATCCATTGCGAATCTTTATTTTTTTCATCACTTAGCTGATCCATTACAAAAATTGGATCCCCTCCATCATTATAAATCGGTTCAAATAATGATACTGGGTCTTGTATTGCATCAAGAGCAAACACTATTTCCTCATATGGAACTTCTAACACTTTGGATATTTCCTCTGCTGTAGGTTCT
Organism: Cytobacillus sp. IB215665; assembly: GCF_033963835.1. Classification (NCBI taxonomy): domain Bacteria; kingdom Bacillati; phylum Bacillota; class Bacilli; order Caryophanales; family Bacillaceae; genus Cytobacillus; species Cytobacillus sp. IB215665. The sequence goes on along the minus strand of NZ_JAXBME010000004.1, from coordinate 215,754 downwards.
TTCGATGTCTTCCCCATTAATTCTTCCCTTACTTGTAAAGCTTTATATGCAATATCGCGTAATGAACGTGAAACTCTAATTGGATTATTATCACGTAAATATCTCCGAATTTCACCTATGATCATCGGCACAGCATATGTGGAAAATTTAACGTTTTGACCTAAATCAAAGTTGTCGATGGACTTCATTAAACCGATGCAACCAACCTGGAACAGGTCGTCTACATACTCTCCTCTATTGTTGAATCTTTGAATAACACTTAATACAAGTCGCAAGTTCCCATTAACTAATTTTTCACGAGCTTGTATGTCCCCGCTTTGCATTAAACGGAATAGTTCTCTCATCTCTACATTTTTTAGTACTGGAAGCTTTGACGTATCAACGCCACAAATTTCAACTTTATTTCTAGTCAATTCTTTCCCCCCTAACAGGAGTAGATGTCCTAAGTTAAGTATCTCCTTAGGAGGGAAAAATATGCACAACGTTCATATTGAAGAAAAAAAGTAATGATCAAAAATGGTTAAACCATTTTATTAAACTCTTTTCTAAGCCTCTTTATAATTCTTTTCTCTAGTCGAGAAATATATGATTGAGAAATACCTAACATATCAGCAACATCCTTTTGTGTTTTTTCTTCACCACCTATAAGTCCGAACCTAAGCTCCATAATTTGTTTTTCACGATCATTCAACTGATGTAAAGCTTTTAGCAATAATTTTCGGTCTACATTTGCCTCCAAATTTTTCGTGATGACATCGTCTTCAGTTCCTAAAACATCTGATAGCAACAGTTCATTTCCGTCCCAGTCAATATTGAGAGGTTCGTCAAATGATACTTCAGAACGTATTTTATTATTTCTTCTTAAATACATTAAAATTTCATTTTCAATACATCTTGATGCGTATGTAGCTAGCTTAATTTTTTTCTCTGGATTAAAAGTATTTACAGCTTTAATTAAACCTATCGTACCAATACTAATTAAATCCTCGATATTAATTCCTGTATTTTCGAATTTTCTAGCAATGTAAACGACTAAACGAAGGTTTCTTTCGATTAGAATAGATCTAGCAGCTTTATCACCTTTCGTGAGTTTTTGCAATAAGAGCCCTTCTTCTTCTTTTGATAAAGGAGGTGGCAAAGCCTCACTTCCACCTATATAATAAATTTCATCAGTTTTGATACCTAGTTTCATTAATAATTTGTACCAATAATATGTAAAACGAACTGTCATATTTCTCAAAATTGTTCCTCCTTCAATTTTTACAGAGATATAGATCCAGGACATACTAGGCTGATTGTACTGAGGATGATTGAATCATCTTAGGGTGAACGATACACTGATACTCATCGTCACTTGAAAGTTTGACATGATTTAAGGCAATGAGCCCTTTATTCACATCTAGCCAATTATTTTCATATCGAAGTGAAATGTTATCTGGTTTGATTGCTAATAGTATTTGATGATCTTGTCCTACACCTCTATATGGAATTAGTCGAAGTCGTTTTTCCCATTGAGGATCATCAACAGTCATCTCATTCATTAACATATCAACGTTTTTTGATAGTTCAATAATTCCTGCAGGCACATGTTCAACTAAACATGTACTATCGATAATCATTACTGGTGACCGAGAAATTGGATCGTATAGCTGATTACCACTATCAATCAATCCCTTAATGGTTATTTTGATATTGGTAATAACTATAGTAACATCAATAATTTCCTCGTATTTCATCTTATTACTTTTAATTCCATCTATCTGCGACCTTGAAAAATACCATAGAGATGGAAACGCAATTATTACAAATAACCAACTAACTGGATCACCGTATCCAGTTGACGTCGTAAGAAAGATACCATTATTTATGTTAACTTCTTTTTGTAATAAATAATGGAAAGCAATAATACCACCTCCGACTACAAACGTTGCGAAATAAAAAGTGCAAAGGTTCTTGATAAAATAAGAAAAACGCTTGTATCCAAAAGCAGCCCAAATGATAATCAGTGAAAATAAAAATTTGATTAATGGATTGGATACGATGGAAGCTAGTGGAGAAACTATTAATAGAACGAGAGATGAGCCTATTAACGAGCCAACCACAAGTCTCCAAAACTTAATTCTTCTCTTTAGAATTACTGCAGTTAACAGCAGTAATGATCCATCAAATAACAAATTAAGAAACCATATAATGTCAATATAAATAGACACTCAAGTTCCCCTTCCTTGTAGCTCCTTTGTTAGTATATTTATTTGAAACTAGTATATATATAATGTGTTGTGATGTCTGTCAATCTTTGTAGGAATTAATGAGGAATTTTTTGTTGGATTTAAGCTTATATTGTCAAACAACTATGAATCCAGCAGCAATCACTTTTTTATATGAGGTAATTTTCTTAAACTTTGTTGCAATCCTATTTAAATAGCACATCTATTTAGATTTTTCACACTATCATTACCATTATAAATAAGAAAAAATACATTGCACGATAGTAAACTCGTTTACATCTTGTGCTAATAACAACAATTCAAGTGAAAATAGTCTAATATAAAAAAGCACGAATCAATAAATACGATCCATGCTCTCTCTTAGAAGTTTTTAATATGAAATTATTAACGTCTGCGGTTTCGATTACGTAAAAATGTAGGGATGTCTAATGTATCCTCAGTCTGCTGAGGATTAAAGTTCGATACACTTTCACTTTCCTTTTCACGGCTAGTTGCTGCAGTTGCTTTTTGCGTATTCGCACCTACTGATTGACGAATTTGTCTACCTTGAGGAATTTCAGTTTCGTTAAATCCTGTCGCAATCACCGTTACTACTATTTCGTCTTTTAAGCTCTCATTGATTACTGAGCCAAAAATCATATTCACTTCTTGATCTGATGCAGAAGCTACAATATCGGCCGCTTCTTGTACTTCGTACAAGCTTAAGTTCATGCCACCAGTTATATTCATTAGGACTCCTTGAGCACCGTCAATAGGAATTTCAAGTAATGGACTTGAAATAGCCTTTTTTGCAGCTTCCGCAGCACGGTTTTCACCTGTTGCAATACCGATACCCATTAATGCTGAGCCTCTGTTTGACATTATTGTCTTAACATCAGCAAAATCAAGGTTTATTAAACCTGGCGTTGCGATCAAATCTGAAATACCTTGTACACCTTGACGTAATACATTGTCAGCCTCACGGAATGCTTCTAACATTGGTGTATTTTTATCAACGATTTCTAATAATCTATCATTCGGGATAACAATCAAAGTATCTACAGAATCTTTCATTGCTGCAATACCGCCACCAGCTTGAGTAGATCTCTTTCTACCCTCAAATGTAAAAGGACGTGTTACAACTCCTACAGTCAATGCACCTAAATCTTTCGCAATTTGGGCTATTACAGGTGCTGCACCAGTCCCTGTACCTCCACCCATTCCTGCTGTAACAAAAACCATATCTGCTCCGTTTAACACTTCTTCTAGCTGTTCTTTACTTTCTTCAGCTGCTTTTTTTCCTACTTCAGGATTAGCACCAGCTCCAAGACCTCGAGTTAACTTTGCCCCGATTTGCATTTTAATCTCTGCTTTTGAAAGATTTAGCGCTTGTGCATCAGTATTTACAGCTATAAATTCTACACCTTGTACTCCATGCTCAATCATTCGATTTACGGCGTTATTTCCTCCACCACCGACACCGATTACTTTTATTGTCGCTAATTGATCAAGATTTGTTTCAAAATCTAACATCACAAATCCTCCTAATTTATCGATTTACTAAGAAGTTTTCATCTTGTTATTCCCAAAATAACCCGAAAAATTTCTTGACTTTTTCACTCAGATTTTCTTCATTTTTTTGCTTAGATTTTTGCTTTAATTGTTGAGGTTTTTTTGCTACTCTTTTTTCTGATAGATCTATAGGGCCATTTTCCTCAACAATACTTTTGCCTTGAAGCTTGGCATTTCTATATGCAAATTGAATTAATCCTACTCCAGTAGTATATTGAGGTTCTCTTACACCAATGTAATCAGGAATTGCTACCCTCACGTTATTTGCTAAAATTTGTTGTGCTAATTCCAAAGATCCTGAAATATTAACAGCACCACCAGTAAGTACATAACCTCCAGGCAATTCACGAATTCCTAATTGTCTTACTTCATTTTTAATCATGTCAAACATTTCTTCAAATCTAGCTTCAATAATGTCTGAGATTATTAGTTGATTATATTGTTCTTCTTTATCGCTACCAATAATCGGAACATTAAATGTTTCTTCTTCTGAGGCTGTATCATAAAAAGCATGTCCATACTTTGTTTTTATCTTTTCAGCGTCTTCAGTAGAGGCTCTTAAACCAATAGAAAGATCTTTTGTTATATGATCCCCTCCTATCGGTAAAACCGTTGTAGCCTTTAAATGTCCATTTTCAAAAAACGCTATAGTTGTAGAACCGCCACCGATATCAACTAGAGCTACACCAAACTCCATTTCATCCCGAGATAAAGAGATCGAACCCGCAGCGAGTGGTTGTAAACAAATAGCCGTTATTTCTAAACCTGCACGCTCTACACACCTAAGTAAATTATGTAATATCGTTTTTGATCCAGTAATAATGGTTCCTTCCATTTCAAGGCGGACTCCTAACATTCCTCTCGGGTCGTTAATTTCATCAAGCCCATCGACGATAAATTGTTTTGGAATCACATCTATAATTTCTCTCTCTGGGGGGATTGATACAACTTGCGCTGCCTCTATGACTCTAGCTACATCTTGGTCATTAATTTCCCTATTTTCACTCGATACAGCTACAACACCATGTGCATCTTGGAGTTGCACACTATTAGCAGACACACCCACAACAACGCTTTGGATGGGAATACCAACCATTCTTTCGGCTTGTTCTATTGCCTTTTTAATAGAATGAACGGTTTCGTCTATATCAACAATTGAACCTTTTCTTAATCCATGTGAATTAACATTACCTACCCCAATAATATTTAAAGTATCATTTGCCATTTCACCTATGATCACTTTAACATTGGATGTACCGATGTCAAGACTAACAAAAACTTCATTGCTGTTCATTCTTTGGCACCTCCTTTTTCAATCATAAATAATAACTGTTCATGCTGAGCATATGTCCTTTATTAATCGATTCAATAAATGGTACATCAAACTTTACAAATCAATCTTCAAAGAAAGTTTAAAGGTCTGGGAAAATTGAACTTGAACAAGCAGTTCTGTGCACGTATGTAATTGACGTGGTAGACACCATAGTGGGCTTTTCTGTATCCTTACGTATATCTTTTATGTCGTCTACAAATGAAGCAAAGGTAATAAAGACTACTTGATACAAGGCAACAAAAACACCTTTCATGTACTTGAGTTTTACTCTAGCCTTCAATGCTTCACCGGCTTGTTCTTCTCAGTCCTTTTTATCCTCCCTATTGAACACATTCTTATATGGAAAATATTCAACAAATCCTATCTATTCCCTTTAATAAAAATTAATTTTTTTCAGTTTTTTTGTGAGTAATCTTCCATTTAGACAATAAAGTTCGTCTAATCACTGCAATATTTTGAAACAATCTTACCCCAAATGCAAATACTGCTGCTAAATACAAGTCTACACCAAGATGAACACCTAGAAAAGCCAAACTTGTAGCTAAAAGTATATTAAAGATAAAGCCAGACACAAAGACTTTCTCATCGTATACATTTTGTAAATGTGCCCGGATTCCTCCAAAGAGCGTATCTAATGCTGCAAGTATAGCAATTGATAAATAATTAGAATATTCATCTGGTATGCGTATATCTGTTAGCAAACCTAATATTATTCCAAGAATTAAGCCGATAAGTGGAAGCCACATACTATTTCTCCTCCTCTTCGGCATTTACAGGCTTCATATTTTTGATACGAGGTATTTCTGAAAAAGCCGGTACTTCAATCGATGCTATTGGATCGGAGATCACAACTTGTAAATTATCATAAACGAAAGCATCAATCATGCTAGAGACCTGTAATCTGTTATATAATTTTTCTGCTCCTTCTTCATTCTTAGCAATTACTTTAATTTCAAATGGAAATCTATTAAGAGGATATCCATCTATTTTTGTGATGCCGTTTATGTCTCTAATCACTGTAGTATTTATTACCCGTTGTTCAGCTATAGAAATATCTACTGCGTTATATTGATTTAATTCATTAATTAACCTTTTCAGTAGTTCTGGCGAAACTGTATGAACACGTTCACCTGGCATGATATCAGCGAAAAACGGCTTCACAGTTAAGATAACACCTGGTCCACTTACATCAGTTAAACCAGCCTTTAATTTTAGCTCGTCTAACGTTTCCTTAAGTACCGCATCATCTTGTCGTTCTGTTTTATATTTCTCCAATTTATCGTTATAATTTGAAATTTCTTGATGTAACTGAAATGTAAGCTCTTGTTCTTTCTTAATATCCTCACGAATTTCCCAAGTATCTCTCGTATCACGGACAACAGGCTTGTTAATACTTTGAAATTGAACTGCAATCATAAATCCAATAATTACTGTGATTATTGTTATTGAGATAACTTTTTTGCTGCCCAATGAAAATCACCTGACCTTAATAATTGCCTGTTTTCGCATCGTTGTTGCCTGCCTTGTTTTGGTATCATTTTATATAATGAACTACAAAGGATAAAAAATAGCCTAATAATCCAACTATTGTGTACTTACCCCTAAAAGGGGTTCAAACATGATGTTTTCTTTTTTGTCTATATTTACAAAAATATTATCACTCACTAATTGATCGTAAATACCACCAATAATATAAAGAGATTCATAAAGCGTGTTTGCTTCTCCAATAGCTGTAATGACAAATGGTTCAGCATGTTGATTACCATCAACTTCAATAACAGGTCCATTACATAATATGTACGAATTTCGAGAAATTCTTTGTCCGTTGATCGCAATTGCTGAAGCACCTGATATGAGTAATTCATTTATTACTTTAAATACATGCCCTTCATGAACTATGTAATTATTCACGTTCTCTTCATCAGGTACGTATTCTGCATCCGACAAAGTAACTTCAATACCTTCACCTTGCACATCGATTTCTCCAACAAACATTCTATACTTTTCTACATCTTCAACTAAATTAAAATAAATGCCTTCCTGTTTAGCTAATTCCTCTTCGTATTCTCTTACTTCATCTTGCTTTTCTTTAATTGTATTAAACAATTCTCGGTTTTTTTCCTCTAGTGCTATCAATTGTTCTCGATATCGAAAATCTCTCTCCCACTGCTTGTCCGTTATACGAGGAGTCCCATCGTTACTTGTGGTAACATGATAAGAAAATGCGATAAGAAAACCGATAACTAAAGAAACAAAGGATAAAATGACATGTTTACCCCTGATTTTCACTCTCCTGCTCCTCCTTATGCTGGTTGTAAGGTGAAAAGAAACTCCCAACTTCAATGTCAATAATCCCCTTCACTGAAGGATCAAGGTGATTTACAATTGACGGATAAAAAGCCATTTTTCTAGAGAAATTTGTTATTGTGCCACTTACCTCAAATCCGTCATTCATATAAAGGGTAATATGCAATGGGTCTGAAGGTGTTGGTGTATGATGAATTTCTGAAATTGAATTGCTCACTTCATCAGATAACTGAACTAATTCTTCTATCATCATGTCAACATCATCACTGCTCGACCAATTTACAAATACAGGAGCATCTGGGGATGAAACGGATTGTTTTTCATCAGTAAGGGATTTACCATTTTCTAGAATCGGATAAAAGCGACTTTCGTTTAACATGTAACCGATCCGCCTTGTCTCTGTGACTAATATAAGTACTTTGTTTGGGAATTGCTTTTGAACAGATACTTCTGCTATTTCTTCATGTGCAGAAATGGACTGTGTTATGCTGTTTTCATTGACGCTCCAAAAGCTATTTTTGGTCGAAACTCCACTCAAATCAATGATTTCTTCAGTTGAAACATGGTGATTCCCACTTACCGATATTGAAGAAACTTTACTTAAGGGGGACTGAAAATACACTATTGTAATGATCATAAGAAAAAAAAATAGAATATAATAAATAAGCCTTCTATTTACTTTTTGTTTTCGTTGCTGTTTTAGTTTGGGAACCCGATCTTCAAGTACAACAACTTTTTCTTTCCCCAAAAAAAGTCACCCCGATCTATATTTAAAGCTCATTTCATGTTATTACTCATGTTACTATGTAAAAACAGTAAATAGTGGTTTTATACAATTGCATCATTAAAGAAGAAAAGGCTAATTAAACTCTAGTTGTAGGCGTGCTAATTTCTTATGCCAAAAACAACGATTGAAGCGAAAGACAGCTATATGTTTGGAGAAATTTTCACACCGTTATTACCAACAGGGTTGAAAAAGAGAAACAAAACGGCATAGGTTATATATGCCGTTTAACATTTTCAATAGTTTGTATTGTTAATTATTATATCACAATATATACTTGAAATCAGAGAAAAAACATGCTACTTTTTTCCTATTATTTCAACCTCTGTCTTCATTTCAATATCGTAAAGATCGTATATTGTTCGTTTAACATGTTGTATTAAATTCAATACATCCTCTGCTTTTGCCTTACCAGTGTTAACGATAAAGTTAGCATGCTGTTCAGAGATTTGTGCACCACCCATTGCATACCCTTTTAATCCAGCAACTTCTATTAGTTGTCCTGCATAATTTGGTAGGGGGTTTCTAAAAACACTTCCACAGTTAGGGAAATGAAATGGTTGCGTATCACGTCGGTAATCTTTGTTTTTTTGCATCTCAGCGACAATAAGTTCACGGTCACCTGACTCAAAAGTGAACTGGGCTTCCACACAAATTCCCGGGCGCCTGCTTTGCAAAATAGAGGTTCGATATGAAAATTCCAACTCTTCACATGATAACCATTCAATCGTACCGTCTTCAAACAGTATGCGCGCTCTTTTAAGTATTTTCGAAATATCAGATCCGTGTGCACCAGCATTCATATAAACTGCACCACCAATTGAACCTGGTATACCTCCTGCAAACTCTAAACCTGAAAGACCCTTTTTGCTTATGATGGTAGCTAGTTTTATAATAGAATAACCCGCTCCAACAGTAACGTTTGTACCATCTATATCCAAATGATCAAGGCCTTCTCCAAGCTTAATTACTACTCCTTCGATTCCCAAATCTGACACCAATAAATTTGATCCTCGCCCAATTGCTCGCCATGTTACTCCATATTTATTTACTATTTCCATCGTTTTGTATAAAGCTGGTATGTCTTTTGGCTCGACAAATAAGTCTACTGGGCCCCCAATTTTTATTGTTGTATGATTAGCAAGCGGTTCATTTAACCGAACTTTTCCGACATTTTCATGAAGCAACTCCGCAGCTATTTTTTCCATCTTGGCAACCTCCTTCTGTACTGGTTATATCTATATTGAATAATACTACGAGCTTATAAACTAGATTGATATGATTATGTTATTTGGATATATTATAGAATTTCGTATATAGATCAATACAATTAGTCCCTTCTCTTGGCTGTTTTCTCATTAATTGTTGTTTTTCGTATTAAGAAATAAACACGTACACAACTAGAATTCGTGGCATCTTTTCTTCTATACAACGATGACTAACGGTATAAATTCATTTTTTATAGTACTAATTTGATAACAATAGCAACAAATACAAAAAGAGCCTTTCTCTAAAAGGTGATACTCACATCAAACTCAGCTTGCTCTTTTATTTAATTACAGCTGCAACAAAGTTTGTTATAAAAAGCCTATTATACTTTATTATACATTTTCGTAACACCATCTGAAACAACAAGTTTTCGTTAATTTATGAAACATAACGACCCCTATTACACTATTTTATAATAAGGCTGTTTTCGAATGAGTTAAGTACAAATTTAACTAAAGCTCGTGGCATCTTTTCTTCTCTAAAGACTATAAAAATCATATTTTAGCATCTGTTTCAAACGTAAGTGAAAAGAGCCTATAATAAAATACGAGAAACCCCGTTATATTAACAGGGTCTCTTGAAAAAAATTTATTGTTAAACGGCTACTCTTCGAACGTATACACTAATACCTTGAATGCTTACTCACATTAAGTAATACACCGATAGCCATTAGCATTAAAGTTAATGAAGAGCCACCGTAGCTTAAAAACGGCAATGTAATCCCAGTAACTGGCATTAGACCAGTTACAACACCAATATTAATAATAACTTGTATAGCTATCATGGAGATAATTCCTATCGCAAGGAAGCTACCAAATAAGTCAGGTGCACCAAGCGCTATTCTAATACCACGCCACAATAAGAGACTGAAAAGCAATATGACAAATGACGCTCCAATAAAACCAAGCTCTTCAGATATAATAGCGAAAATAAAATCCGTCTGTGGTTCAGGCAGATAAAAGAATTTTTGGCGACTTTGTCCTAAGCCTAAGCCAAATAACCCCCCTGGACCTATTGCATATAGTGACTGGATGATTTGGAAACCCGTACCTTGTGGGTCCTGCCATGGATCAATAAAAGAAGTAATTCTATTCATGCGATAAGGTGCTGATATAATCAGTCCAGCAAAACCTGCAATTCCTAACATGCCAAGCCAAACGAAATGACTAATCCGAGCTCCAGCTACATAAATGATAACGATACAAGTCCCTAACATAACAGTCCCTGTTCCTAAATCAGGCTGAAGCATAATTAAAGCAAAGGCACTAAAAACTAAGGTCAGTGATGGTAAAAGGCCTCTTTTGAAAGAAGTAATATCCTTCTGATTTTCGGAAAGAAATTTTGCTAGAAACGCAATCATTGCTAATTTAGTGAATTCAGAAGGTTGAATTGAAAATGCACCAACTCCAATCCAGCTTTGTGACCCATTTCTTTCAACGCCAATGCCAGGAATTAATACGACTATAAGTAGCAAAAAGCAGAAAATTAAAATGACCTTTGCCCAAGAACGCCATGTCCAATAGTCAATACTCATGAGGAAAAACATCGCTATCACACCTATGCCAGCAAATAATAGCTGCCGTTTGGCGAAAAAAAATGAGTCATTAAACTTGTATTCTGCCCAAATCGCACTGGCGCTGTATACCATGATTAGACCTACTGCTAATAATGACAAAGTTACAAGAATTAAAATAAAATCCGGAGTAGCTTTTTTGGGGGACAATAGAAACACCTCAACGTCCTAAATTAAGAGCGGCCAAGCCCTTAGTTAAGCATATGCACTGCGTCTATAAAAATGTCTCCTCTTTCCTCAAATGTTGTATATTGATCCCAACTTGCACATGCAGGAGATAATAGGATGATATCGCCTTTATCGGAGTTGTCATAGGCTACAGAAACAGCCTTGTCAACATTATCGACACGAACTATGTTTTTTATTCCTGCTTCCACTCCAGCTTCTTTTAATAACTCAGCTGTTTGGCCAAATGTCACAAGTGTTTTTACGTTTTGTAAATAAGGGACAAGGTCTTTAAAATGATTCCCTCGATCAAGTCCACCTGCTAATAAAATGATTGGTTCTGAAAAAGCATTAAGTGCCTTTTGTGTTGCTAAAATATTTGTTGCTTTTGAATCATTATAAAATTTACGACCATGATATGTTTTAACATACTGTAAGCGGTGTTTAACCCCTGAGAATCTTTTAATCACATCACCTATTGCATCATTTGTTATATTCAGAAGCTTACACACAGCAACAGCAGCTAAAATATTTTCCAAGCTATGTTCACCTGGAAGTACAATTTCATCAGCACTAATAATTTCTTCATCATTAAAGTAAATCGTATGATTGTTTACATACGCTCCAGTTCTTAAATTTTGCTTTGTAGAAAAAAATACTTTCTTAGCTTGAGCTGCTTTAGATAATTCTACAAGGATATTATCGTCAGCATTAAGAACAACAAAATCTTTTGGAGTTTGCTGTTGAAATATTTTTGCTTTCGCTTTAACATAAGCTTCCTTCGAACCATGATAATCAAGATGTGCATCAAAAATGTTTAATATTACTGATATTTTAGGACGAAACTGGTCAACCCCTTGCAATTGGAAGGAGGATAATTCAGTTACTATCATTTGCTCGTTTGTTGCTAATTGTGCAACATCGGAAGCAACAGTCCCAATATTTCCGGCAATGAGAGGGTTCTTCTGTGCTTGCTTCATGATGTCATAAATTAATGTTGTTGTCGTTGTTTTCCCGTTCGAACCTGTGATACCAATAAACTCTGCTTCTGAAATTGAATAAGCTAATTCAACTTCGGTAATGATTGGAATATCTTTTTTTAATGCTTCTACCACAATGGGATTTGTATAAGGAATCCCTGGATTTTTAACGATTAAATCAAAATTTTCTTCGAGCAAGTCTACTGGGTGACTTCCACAAATAATGTCCACACCTAAATTTATTAAATTTCTCGTGCTTTCATCTTCTTCGTAAGGCTTTTTATCGTTAATTGTTACTTCGGCACCTAGTTCTATTAATAGCTTAGCTGCAGATAAGCCACTTTTAGCTAAGCCCAAAACAAGTATTTTTTTATCGCGAAAACGTTCAGTATTCTTCAATTACAACCACACCTCAATATATAATCCAAGCATTGCAAATAATAAACCTACCGTCCAAAAAGTAACGACAACTCTCCATTCTGACCATCCTACTAACTCATAATGATGATGTAGAGGGCTCATTTTAAACACCCTTTTTCCAGTTGTTTTAAATGATATGACTTGGATGATGACAGAAAGTGTTTCAATGACAAAAACTCCACCAATAATTAGTAATATAATCTCAAGCTTTGTTAGAATGGCCACAGTTGCTAAAGCCCCTCCGAGGGCAAGCGAACCAGTATCCCCCATAAAAACTTTAGCTGGATGTGCATTAAACACTAAAAAGCCAAGTACCGCACCAACAACCGCAACAGCAAAAATGGCAATATCGTATTGCGTTTGATTCCAAGCTAATACAGCAAACGCTCCAAAGGCTACTGCAGCTGTACCTGAAACAAGCCCATCCAAACCGTCAGTTAAATTAACTGCGTTTGAAAAACCTACTAGCCAAAAAATAAGTAGGATAATATATGCCCAAGATAAATCGATAGAAACATCAAATCCAGGAATAGCAACTGTAGTAGAAATATTATTCTGCATTAATACTACATAAAAGATTATAGCAATAATAATTTGTCCTGCTAATTTTTGTTTAGACGTTAAACCTAGATTTCTTTTCATCACTACCTTAATAAAATCATCCAAAAACCCTAACAGACCATAACCTAATGTAACAAATAGTAACAAATATGTATTTACCGTTACCTCTGTATATTTTGATGTCATAATAATTACAGTAAGTATAATGGATAGCAAAATGACAATTCCACCCATCGTAGGTGTACCAGATTTCTTTTGATGCGATTTGGGTCCCTCATCACGAATGCTCTGTCCAAATTTAAGTCTACGTAAGAAGGGAATAAAAACTGGAGATAATAATACACTTATTAAAAATGCCATCAATATTGAAAATAGCACTACTTTTTCAAGCAAGATTATCCCCCCCTTTCATTAGTTTTAATATTTTTATATTCAACTCATTTTCCTCAATTGGAATATCACCCTTAAATACCGTTCGATCAGTTGTTCCTATATCTTCCAATTTCAATAAATTGTCATAAAAAACAAGTAATTTCTTTAAGGCTATATACGAATCATGAACAATAAAAACAGGAAAATGATTAGGTATATATTTTGGTAATTCCCGTTCTTCATTCCATAATGATCCAACTGCTCCATTTTCTATTGCTGTGAATAAATCTTTGTTATCATTACATTGACTATTGATTGGTACATATAACCCTTTATTCACTAATATGTTACAATCTGTAACGACATATTTGAAATGGATATCATCCTCAACACCCCTAGTATGCGGGTATAATTTTTTTAGATGATGGTATCGAAGCATAGTTATAGTCGCTCCTTTATAAGTTGGAGTACGATTTCACGATCATCAAAGTCAAGCCTCTGGTCGCCAATCTCTTGGTATGTCTCATGCCCTTTTCCAGCGATTAAAACAATATCATTTTTCTTTGCATGGCCAATCGCATAAGAAATTGCTTCCTTACGATCTATGATCGATGTATAGTCCTTTCCTTTTACTCCTTCTTCCATCTCCGCTAAGATTTTCTCAGGATCTTCTGAACGAGGGTTATCTGAAGTGAATATTGGCAAGTTACTATATTTTTCGGCTACCATAGCCATTAACGGACGTTTAGTTCGATCTCTATCTCCTCCACATCCTACTACAACGTATACATCGGAGCTAGCAAATTCATTGATCGTCTTTAACACATTTTCTAAGCTATCAGGTGTATGGGCATAATCAACAATCACTGTGTAGTCTTGCCCCCCATCAACCACTTCAAAACGACCACTTACTCCTTCTAAAGTTTCTATTGTACTAATAATTGAGGAGAGGGAGATTCCAGAAACAAAACAAGCTGCTGTTGCAGCCAACACATTGTATGCATTGAAAAGACCAATTAATTTCATTGATACTTTAAATGTTTCATAAGGGGTTATTAATTCAAATTTCGTCCCAGAAGGCGTCATTTTAATATGTTTTGCCATAAAATCACTTCGATTTTCCACCCCATAAGTAATCACTGTTGCAGCTGTGCTTCTTCTAAATTCATCACTTGCATGATCATCAGCATTTAATATTGCATATTTAGGATTACTGTGATTATAGCTATTACCTAACTGAGCAAATAATAACCCTTTAGTACGGCGATATTCAGCCATTGTATCGTGATAATCTAAATGATCTTGAGTTAAGTTCGTAAAAACTGCCACATCAAAATCACACCCAAAAGTTCTTCCTAAATCGAGGGCGTGTGAAGAGACCTCCATGATTGCAGTATCAACTTGATTATCAACCATTTCATTAAATGTTTTTTGAAGCGTTAATGCTTCTGGTGTTGTATTCTTTACGCCATAAGTTTGATTATTAATTTTTATAGTATTCGTCCCAATTAATCCAGTATTTTGTCCAGCATGTTGGAAAACTTCCTCAATAATATGGGTAGTTGTTGTTTTACCGTTCGTCCCCGTGACACCGATCAGCCTAAACCGTTTAGTTGGCTGGTCATAGAAAGCATCTGCAATAACTGATACTGCACGTGTCGTATCCTGTACAACGACTACTGGGACATCCACATCTAATGGTTTTTCAGCAATGACTGCTACGGCACCTTTATTGATCGCTTCTTGTGCAAAATCGTGTCCATCAACCGTATACCCTTTTATACAAATAAACAGACTTCCTTGCTTTACGTCACGTGAGTTAGTTTCTATTGAAGTAATAGTTGGATTTTCCGCAACCTTCCTTGGAAAATCATACAACAATGATTGCAAAGTTTGTAAGTCCATAAAACCAATTCCTCTCAGTATTATATCTATATAGATATGACTATCATCGTATTCAAAGTTATGTATATATGTATACTATATAATTTAAACACAAAAAAAATTATAAAACGAATTATCTTTTTCATCAATACTTGTTTCTAATGTAGCTTAGATCACCATAAACTCGATCACACTTATTTGAACAACCATTACAACTTGATGATTAATTACCCCACCTTTATAGGTGGGGAGGATTACTTCTATATTCAATAATCATAAACTAAAATGGAGTGATAGATCAAAATTTTTTTACTCGCGTTCTTTGTCTGTATCACCAAAAAACACTCTAATGGTGGAACCTTGCTTTACTTTTGCGCCAGCAGCTGGAGCTTGTTGTATGACTTCATCACCTTCTCCGCTACTGTCTATCTTTAAATTTACGAGTTGCGTATGAAGATCCTTCTTAGTTAATCCTACAAGATTAGGTACAGTAATTTGCGGTTCATCTAACCAAGTTGCTTCTTTCTCAATTTGTCCATCTCTTTGTTTAACATCTAAAGCCCTTAAACTATCATCCATTATATTTCCAACAATAGGAGCAGCTACCACTCCGCCGAATTGAACTGTATTTTTTGGGTTATCTACTGCAATATAAACAACAATTTGAGGATCATCTGCTGGGGCAAAGCCTATGAACGATACAACATAATTATTCTCTAAATAACGACCGTCTACAGCTTTTTGAGCAGTTCCTGTTTTTCCACCCACTCTATAACCATCAACATATGCACCTTTTCCTGTCCCTAGCGCTACAACACTTTCTAGAGCGTATCGCACTTGTTCTGATACCTCTTCTGAAATGACACGGCGCTTTTCATCAGGAGTATTTCGACTTATCACATCACCTGTTATTGGATCAATCCATTCCTTCGCGATATAGGGTGTGTACAATATTCCACCATTGACCGCAGCAGCTACTGCAGCAACTTGTTGAATTGGCGTAACAGAAACCCCTTGACCAAAAGCAGTTGTGGCGAGTTCGACTGGCCCTACCTTTTCCAAATCAAACAGAATTCCTGTCCCTTCTCCAGCCAAATCTATTCCAGTTTTTTCTCCAAAACCAAATGCAGTAATGTAAGAAAATAATTTATCTTTGCCTAACCTTTGACCCAGCTCTACAAAGCCTGGGTTACATGAATTTTGTACAACCTCCAAAAATGACTGACTGCCATGACCTCCACTTTTCCAACACCTAAGCTTAGATCCAGCTACAGAAATTGAGCCCGAGTCATAAAAATGATCTTCAGTTAAATTAACTTCTTCCTCTTGTAAAGCAGCTGCTAAAGTGATAATTTTAAAGGTTGAACCTGGTTCATACGTACTCCAAACTGGCAAATTTCTGTTGTATATTTCTGGGGCAACATTTTGAAAATTAGCTGGATCAAAATCTGGTCTAGACGCCATACCAAGTATTTCTCCGTTGTTAGGGTCCATAGCAATTGCAATAATCCCATCTGGATTATAAGCAGCTTGAGCAATGTCTAATTCACGTTCAATGATCGTCTGAACCCTCGTATCAATGGTTAGCTTCAAATCATTACCATCAATTGGTGGGTTGTAATCATCTGCCATATCCGGCATCCGTTTCCCTTTCGCATCAGCATAAAATTGTACAGAGCCTTGTTCACCATTTAACTGTTTGTCATAATAAAGTTCAAGACCCATTAAACCTTGATTATCAATGCCAGCAAACCCTAATACATGGGATAAATAGCTGCCAAATGGATAATGACGCTTGGAGTCTTCACCGATATATACACCGGCTAGGTCTAACTCCTGAATCTCATTTGCCTTCTCATGAGATATTTTTCTACCCTCTGGGTGAATTCTGACATTCACCTCTTCAGCAGTGACAAGTTTGTATGCTTTTTCTTTTGACATGTCTAATGCTTCGGCTAGTTTAGTTGCCGTGAGAACAGGATCTTCTATCTGTCTAGGGACAACCCAAACAGTAGGGGCACTTATGTTTGTTGCTAATGGAACGCCATTTCGATCTAGTATTTCGCCACGTTTAGGTTCAAATTTTATATCCCGACTCCATAAGCCTTCTGCCTTCTCAGTTAATTCATTGCCTAATAAAAATTGAACATACCCTAACCGTACATCAATAATAAAAAAGATGAGTAAACCTACTAATAAAGTTAAAGTTAACCTTTTTCTTACTGTAACTTGAGACACACGCATATAAGTGAACCTCCCATAAAATTGCTCGTTCAAATATATGCTTGTACATGATTGTTTAGAACAGATCACATTTAGTCTAACACTTCAATTGTTTCCTCTTCTTCACCTTGTTCTAAATCGGCGTCCTCACCATCCATAGATGATTCATTTTCTAGTTCAGCCGTTACCGCGGGTTGTTGAAGATCGATGATTAGCAAATCACCTTTTTGAACTACGGAATGAGGGAAAATATTTTGTTTCGTAACGTAACCACTTCCTACTATATTTGGCTGCAATTCTAATAGTTCAACAACCTTTAAGACATCCCGTAATGACCAACCCTTCATATCAGGCATTAATAATTCTCCATCGGTTACTAAAATTACTTTTTCATTTGCTATCACTTCAATTTGACTGTTAGGATATTGCGCTATTATTTTTTCCCCATTCCCAACTAATATTGGGGATAGGTCGCTTTTTTGTAAACTATCAACTGCTTCCTGTGCAGACTTTCCAATATAAGATTTTATCGTTACAGCTGTGTTTTGTAGATTATTTTGTTCGTCCTCTACTTCAGTAGGAAGTATATTTAAGTATTTTAAACTACTTTCCATAACAGGATTAAATATTTTTGAGACTGGTGCAGACCCTTTTTCATCTGGTGCTATGTTCGGCATCTTCACCGAGACGTACATGATTAATTCAGGGTCTTCTTTTGGAGCCATACCGAGGAAGGAAAAAATATAATTCCCGTGTCCCTCTAAATACCCCCCACCTTTTGGGTTTGGTATTTCAGCGGTTCCCGTTTTTCCAGCAACTTGATAGCCATCTATATCATAAGCTGCCCCTGTCCCATGTTCACCTACAACAACTTGCTCAAGCAAATCTAATACTTCTTCAGAAGTATTGTTAGAAACAGGCTTCCCTACAACTTTTGATTCACCTTGCTCTATTACTTCATTCGTACTTGAATCAACTATTCTATCGATTATATACGGCTGTAACATTTCACCACCATTAGTAATAGCAGTTGCTGCTTGAACGAGTTGAATAGGAGTTACAGTTGTTCCTTGACCAAAGGCTGTCGTTACTTGTTCAATGGGATAGTTAAACAAAATACTTCCTGCTACCTCCCCAGGTAAATCAATGCCTGTAGGCTGATCAAAATGAAAAGCTTGCAAATATTCGTAGAATTTATCAGGACCTAATTTCTCATATGCAAGAATGGCAAAACCAACATTAGAAGAGCGTCTAACCGCTTCATTAAAATCGATAACACCCCAGCTAGTGTTTATATCATTTATCGGTTTACTCCCTGGAACTGAATAGGAACCTGATTTAAAGTCTTCCTCGCCATCATATACACCGCCATCAATTGCGGCAGCAAGTGTAAATATTTTCATCGTTGAACCAGGTTCATAAGGATAGGAAATAGCATCATTTAAATAGTTTTCAATATCTCTTACGTTAGGATCAAACGATGGTCTTGTACTCATTGCTAAGATTTCACCAGTTTTTGCGTTTGCAATAACGCCAATAATTTTTTCTGGTGTATATTCTTCATTCACTTTGTTCATAGCATCTTCCAAAAAACTTTGAATTTTCCTGTCAATCGTTAAATATACATCATTCCCATTTTCCGGTGGTACAATCTTAGTCTCTTTATTAGGCAGTCGAAAGCCTTGTTGATCACCTTCATACGTAATATACCCATCTTCATCATGTAAGTACTCATTTAGAAATTGTTCAAGCCCTAACATACCCACTGTTTGTTTACGAATTTGTGTATCGTCTTCAATTTCTTCCTTCACTGTATACCCAACCACACTCGACGCAAACACGCCATTTGGATAATAACGCTTCTCATCCCTAATAAATGTGATACCAGGTAATTTTAGCTCCTCAATCTCTTTTTTCAATTGATGGCTAATATTGCGACCATAACGTCCAAACTCAACTTGCTTCCTATCCAATTCTAAAATCCCTACCATCTCATGTACATTCATGCCAATTAACGGTGCTAATTTTTCTGCAGTATCACGTGGATCAACTACATGATTTGGATCGTCTTCATCGGTTGTTAAGCTTTCATCAATCACAGCCGCAATTGTATAAGAAGGGATGTCTTCTGCAATTACTTCACCATTTCTATCGTAGATTGAGCCTCTTCTTGCCTCTATCGTTCTTTGCCTCTTATACTTCTCTTCAGCTTTAATTGCTAATACTTCACCGCCTGCTTCACCTGACCATTGAATAAAAACAAAACGGGTCAACAACATAAAAAAGAGCAGTGTGAAAACAATACTTAACAACGCTGCTCCTTTGTTAATATTTTTTCTTTTTATCGTCATAATATCAATCCTGCACAACTTTTACATTTTTTTCGTTTAGTTGTAACCCAAGCTCCTGTGCTTTTTGCCATATCCGTTCGTATGTACTAAGCTCTTGAATTTCCACCTGTAAATCTGTATTTACTCTTCCTTGTTCAGCTATCGAAGTCTCAGTTTGTTGAATTTCTTTATTTAAAGCATATATCGTAGCTGTATTTGATATGATGGTTATCCCACCAACTAATATTGCAGTTGCAAAAATTAGCAATATACATTTTTCACCTAATGATATCTTCGCGCTCTTCTTTTTGACTAATTTACGCTTATGTTTGACTTCGTGTTGACGCTGTTCTTGAACTCTGTGTGCTAAGTTACTCATTCATTTCTTCTCTCCTTTTTTAAAGGCTGTGAATCGAATAAATTGTTGTTAATCGTATATAGGTAACACGTAAACAACAACATTTCGGGGCATCTTTTCGTTCTTATACATGTTATGAACCTCATAAAAGATATACCTAGATGTTCTCACTTTGTAATTCTTTATACAAAAGATACGAAAAGAGCCTTTTGAAAAGATAAGAAAATATAGCTTTTTAGAGGTTCTTCAATTAGTCTCGGACAAATGATATCGAAAAAGTTACATTTTTTCCGCAATTCTCAGCTTTGCTGAACGTGCTCGGTTATTTTGTTCTAGTTCATTAGCTGATGGTAAAGTAGGTTTTCTTGTAACGAGCTTTAAGGTTGGCTTATACTCATCTGGTACTACAGGTAGCCCAGGGGGAAGAGGGGGACCTTCACTTGCTTTTTTATAAGCTACTTTACACATCCTATCTTCTAATGAGTGAAAAGTTATAACAGAAATTCTGCCACCAGGCTTTAACATGTCAATAGCCTGTCCAAGTGCATCTTCAAACACTTGTAGTTCATCATTAACAGCAATTCGAATAGCTTGAAAAATTCTTTTGGCAGGATGTCCACCAGTCCGACGTGCCGCTGCAGGAATTCCATCCTTTATAAGGTCAACTAATTGACTTGTCGTTTCAATTGGTTCCTTTTCTCGAGCAGCTTCAATTTTCCGAGCGATCTGTTTTGAAAAACGCTCCTCCCCGTATTGGAAAAATATTCTTACTAATTGTTCGTAGGGCCAATTATTTACAACATCATATGCAGATAAAGTTGCTTGATGGTCCATTCTCATATCTAATGGAGCATCGTAATTATAACTAAAACCTCTCTCAGGCGTGTCCAATTGAGGAGAAGATACTCCCAAGTCAAATAAAATACCATCTACAGCATTAATATCTATTTCAGCTAGCTTCTGTTGTATATATCGAAAATTACTCTTTATGATCGTAATCTTATCTTGATGTTTAGCTAATTTTTTTTTAGCATGTTCGATCGCTGTTTCATCTTGGTCAAACGCAATTAATCTTCCACTATTAGATAGCTTGCTAGCAATTAATTCACTATGACCTGCACCACCGAGAGTACAGTCAACATAGATGCCGTCTGGATTAATTCTTAAACCATCTACTGCTTCGTCTAATAAAACTGTCTTATGTTTAAACATGTCTAGCACCACCTTGAGACAAATATACTTTGCCCATATTTTCTACATATTGAGTAGTATTTGTCTCTCTGTTCAAATTATCAATTAAGTAAATAACTATGTTACGCATATGCTGTTTTCATTTCGATTGTTGTTTTTCATACTAAGTAATAAACATGATATTAGTTAAAGTTTCGTGGCAGCTTTTCTTCTAAATAATCTAGAAACTCGCATAAAATCAAGTTTAATCAGTGACCATGAAATAGTAGCAACAAAGTTTGAAAAAAGCACCTGCTTTAAACTAGTTCATTAAAAGTTAAAGTCGATCATGTTTTCTGCGATTTCAGCGAAAGATTCCTCAGATTCAGAAACATATTGATCCCAACTTATCTTACTCCAAATTTCAATGCGATTAGAGACACCAATTACTACACATTCCTTTTCAATTAAGGCGTATTTCCTCAGTGAAATAGGTATATTTATTCTACCTTGCTTATCAATTTCACAATCTATAGCGCCGGAAAAAAAGAAACGAGTAAAAGCACGTGCATCTTTTTTTGTTAATGGGAGGCTTTTGAGCTTCTCTTCAATAATGCTCCATTCACTCAAGGGGTAAGCAAATAAACACTGATCTAACCCTCTTGTAAGGACAAAAGAATCACCTAGATTATCTCTAAACTTAACAGGGATAATCATACGACCTTTTTGATCAATGTTGTGATGGAATTCTCCCATAAACATGATACACAACCCCACTTTCTAACATTAATGTACCACATCTCCCCACTTCTCTCCACCCTTTTTTTGTTATTTAGGCATAAAAGCATATGTAGTCAAATATCGACTTTGTTTGCTTCAGTACAAAAAAAGTCAATATTTGTTTTGTAAACAACAACAAACCCCTATTTCAGAAAAATATTAGGGCATACAAAAAACCTCTGCATGAATACAGAGGTTTAAATTAGCTGTCTTTTGTTTCTCTACTAGTTTAAAACGGCCAGTTAGATGCATCATCCTAGTCCAACAATTATAAAAGTAACAAAGATGCCACGAACACTTGATGTATACGTGTTTATATCATTAAGCCTATAATAACAATTAATGCGATGAAAACCTTGATATGACTAGAATGTGCACGCTCTTCAGCTAGCATTTCATACATTTATAGATAAATTAATTGATGGTTCCCATTATATTTTATCGGGGCATTTACTAATTGCTGAATAAAGCCAAACCCATATTTATTTAAAAAGTAAAATATATTCCATACCCTTTCTTGAGGTAAATGATTTGGTTGTAAACAGTTCTCTATCCTTTGAAACTTTTTCAATGTGACTTCATGTTTATTCTCGATAGAACGATTAATTAATGTTGAAACAAACTCAAACTGAGAATGTATTAATTGAGCATTTTTTACTAGGACAGAATGTAAGTTAGCATCTACTTCTGTTGCTTTATGCCTAATTTGTTGATGAATTTGTTCAACCTCTTCCTTCGCATTGTTAATTATACTTTCAAAGTCATACTTCAGTTCGGTTTTCACCCATTCATCACGATAAGAGAGCAAATTACCTTGTAAAACATCATCTATTGGTATGTTTAACTTCTCTAAATCTGATGTAATTGTTCGGTCAACAATCGTAATATTAGCTCTCGGTAAAATTGGTGGCATTTTAAAATCGAACAATGAAAAAGCATTTTTAAGCTCACCCCAATAGGCAAGTTCTCCTGGTCCAGCAATAAATGCTAATGTAGGGAATAAGTATTCTTGCATGAGCGGTCTTGTGACAACATTGTTGCTCAGCAAATGGGGTGATGATTCAGCTATTTGAATAAGTTCATCAAATGATATCTTCACTTCATTATTCTTACCTTTAAAATACCCTTCAGCCCCATCTCTTTCCAAAAGAACTCGATTTTCACTATGTTGAAAAAACAAATTTGAAGAATTGATATCTACATCTAACACTTTGTTATACCCAATTTCTTCTAACACATGTTGTTGCATAGACACCGCTTCTGCTAATTGTGAATTGTTATAGATAAGATGGTGGAAAAATTCAGATTCTATCTCACGAAGATCAGGGGAAGCCGAGTTAACAACAATAAGCCCTTCATCAGCAAATAATGTTATTAAGATTTGAGCAAAAAAATCAACAACAGTTTCTGAATCTTTTAAGCTCTGTTTAAGCATAGATAGAATTTCATTTGTATATTTCGATTCACCGTACGATTGAATGATATCTTGTATCCATTGCTCACAAAGGTGTTTGTCTATATGTATATCTGATACCATTTGCTTATTAGTATTATGGCGGTTGTACGATTTTTTCTTCATGCCCTTTTCTGTCTCTACATATAGATGATTAATTTCATCAAAGTCATGATCTTCACCAGCTATCCAAAACACAGGTAAGACTGGGACATTTAGTTCCTTCTCTTGCTGCTTTGCCGTTTGGATTATTGTCAATATTTTGTGAATAGTATACAAAGGTCCCGTTAATAATCCAGCTTGTTGACCACCGATTACAACAAGGCTATTTTGATCTAGAAGCTTCTCAATATGCTGTATAGATTTATCATTATGTTGAAATTTAGAGTGATAACGTAGTAGATGCTTTACGAGCCTCTCACGCTGAAATCGTCTTGATGCAAGCTCATCTTTTCTTTGTTTATACACTGATGCATCATGAATATTGTAATGAAAGAACTGATGACAATCTTTGGAATTCCCCATGTAATCAGTTGCAAATTTATTTAATGAAGGGAGAAAAAGATCATTAACCTCCATGAATTTAACTTCCTTTCTAGCTGCTTTTATATCTACTCCCCGTAGTATAGCATTGATTTTTAAAAAATGGAAAGAACTTGCTCGTAAACTATTAAGTGTTAACAAATGCCAATACACGATCAATTAAACCGTAAACAAACAAAATGATGTAGGCGGAAAAGAAAAACAAAAAACTAAACCGCCACGACCCTTTTAATACTTTGCGTATATCAATATCTTGTTTTATTTTCCACTGTAAAATAACAACAACCATCGCAATTAACACGATTACAAGTAAGATAAGCCAAAACATAGATTGTCCCCAAATAACCTCTGTTAAATAATATACTGACAAGATAAATAAGGCTGTTGAAATGTCGATAGCCATTAGCATAGAATTTCTTTTACGACGGGTGATCTTACACAAGATGAAATACACAAGAAATAAACCAATTATTGGAATAGTGACTACTGTTGCAAAAACTCCAGCAACTAACTGTGACATGACAAATCACCCCTCTGCAATTCTTTACCTTTTATAGAATCATACAAAAAAGTACTAACTGGTACACTTTTCCCCATTTGTTCAGCCTCAGCTATGATATATCCTAATATTGCATCGATTTCTGTCTGTCTACCACTCTCAATATCTCTTAGCATAGATGAGCGATTATTCTTAGTTTGTATACAAATATACTCTAGACGTTCCCACATATTATTTGTATTAACATCCATAACTGTAGTCACTTCTATAAAAAGGTTCTTCATTCGCGAAAGAAAAAAACGATTGGAAAGCAAGTCCCCATTTTCCACACAATATAAGGCGGTTAATGGATTAATAACAGCATTAACGATTAACTTTTCAGAAAGCACCTTATACCAATCTTCAGCAACTACAATCCCAAAGTCGGTGTGTTGACCTTTTTGAAACGGCTCTATTAAACCTTCTCCATTTCTAAATGAACAAATTTTCGTTATCCCAACACCAGTATGATTTACTGTATAGTCATTAATTTTTAACGCGCCATGTTCAACTACCCCAACCAGTATTACTTTATTGTTTAGTTTCTCAAATAGTGATATATGCTTCATACCATTTTGCAAAAACAACAGTGCATTAACATTTCGAAATTGATTTGTCGTTTTCAGAACATGTTCTAAGTGATACTCCTTCACCGTAACAATAATCATATCCTCATGTTCTAACCCATCATCTAATACTTTTGCAGTAACCTTATACGTGGATCGAACACCGTTCTTAATCAATTGAATACCATTAGAATTTATTTGTTTAGCTTGATCTTTGCGTCGAGTATAAATCGTAACTTGATGATATATTGAAAGGTAACACGCATATAATAGTCCAATTGAACCAGCACCAATAACCCCTATTTGCATATAAACCTCCTTTTATATCAGGTTCTATGTATTATGAAACTATTTTAACAAAAATAGCGGAAACAGTGTTACATAATCTCGCAAAACCTGCCTAATGTTGTTAATTTAACTAACAACAAGTGCCAAAGTTCCTCATAATTTGGACCTAAGCAAAATTAGTACTGACGTATTTTAACAACATTAATTCTGTAAATAAACAAAAAGAGGATAACACTATAATGAACGTCATCCTCTTTTTGTTTATTTACATTAATACTTATATAAAATTTTCCGCCTCACATTATAGCATCATTTAAACTGGATAAACAGGATGCTTACGTTGGACATCTGCTATTTCTTTAGTTTCATAAATTGCAAACCTATCAATTAACTCTTTTCGTAAATCATTTGGTGATACAATCGTATCTATAATCATTTCAGATCCTAGCTTATATATATCTATATGCTGTTTATACTCCTCTTGTTTTTGCTGGATATATGCTATTCTTTCTTTCGGGTCGTCTATGTTACTTATTTTGTTAGAATAAACTGCATTTACTGCAGCTTCAGGACCCATTACAGCTATTTGCGCAGTTGGAAGTGCTATACAGCAATCAGGCTCAAACGCAGGTCCCGCCATTGCATATAACCCCGCCCCGTACGCTTTTCGAACAATAACTGAGATTTTTGGTACAGTAGCTGAGCTCATTGCAGCTATAAACTTAGCACCATGTCTAATTATCCCAGCCTGTTCAACCTTTGTTCCTATCATAAAACCTGGTACATCCGCTAAGAATAATAAAGGAATATGAAATGCATCACACAGTTGAATAAATTTAGCCCCTTTATCAGCGGAATCAACAAATAAAACTCCGCCTTTCACTTTCGGTTGATTGGCTATAATACCAACACAGCGACCATCTATTCTAGCTAAACCAGTAATAAGCTCGGCAGCAAATAATTTCTTAATCTCAAAAAAACTACCTTTATCTACAAGTGTGTTAATACAATCATACATATCAAATGGCGCATTTTGGTTGACAGGAATGATGTCAGCCAACATCTTACTTTGACTCGATTCTTGTCCCTCAATTAAACTTGGTTTAGACTGGGAATTAGCAGGGAAATACGTTAAATACGTTTGGGCTAAGCGAATTGCTTCTTCTTCACATTCAGCAAGTACATCACCACATCCACTAATTGTACAATGCATGCGAGCCCCACCCATTTCTTCAAGCGTTACTTTTTCACCGATGACCTTCTCCGCCATTCGAGGGGAACCTAAATACATTGATGCATTCTTATCGACCATTATTACAATATCACAAAAAGCTGGTATATATGCACCGCCAGCAGCGGACGGCCCGAACAAAATGCATATTTGAGGAATGACCCCAGATAGACGTACTTGATTATGAAAAATACGGCCAGCTCCACGACGATTTGGAAACATTTCTAACTGATCAGTAATTCGCGCACCAGCCGAATCGACTAAATATAACAACGGCACCTTTTGTTTCTCGGCTGACTCCTGGATGCGAATAATTTTTTCGACTGTTCTTGCTCCCCATGAACCAGCCTTCACAGTCGAATCATTAGCCATCACACATACTGTTTGTCCATTGATTGTTCCAGTTGCTGTAACTACTCCATCAGCGGGTAAATCCCCAGCTTGATCGTTAGCGAACATTCCATCTTCTATATATACCCCTCTATCAAACAGTAGTTTCAATCTATCTCTAACAAATAATTTGTTCTGCTCTTTTTGTTTTTGATGATACTTTTCTGCTCCTCCGCGTTCAATATTTTCTAGTTTTTCTGATAAAACTTTATCTAAATCGCTTACATGAACCATTGTTTAAATTCTCCTTCCCTTTATCCTAATACGATGAGAACATCTCCTTCATTTACGAAATCTCCTATTTCCACATTTATTTCATTAACAGCCCCTTCTAATGAACTTTCAATTGGTATTTCCATTTTCATTGATTCTAGAATAATGACCTGTTGGCCTTTTGTAATATGTTCTTCCTTTTCAACTAATACATTTAGTACAGTACCAGCCATCGATGCATAAATTTCTTTCATACCATACATCCTCCCAAATCAGGTGTTTTTTACCTATTAAATGGTCATTTCACAAACTTTTACTATTGGAACTAAGATAAAACAACTAGAAGAAGATCTACGAGAGAAAATCAGCGTGAATACTGCCTTGATAAAAAAGAGGTAGTATAACACCCTTCTCGAAACATCTCATTTTGAATAGCCTTTTCAAGTAAAGGTAAGTTGGTTTTTATACCTTCAACTTTCATTTCTTTAAGCAATTTTTCAGCTTTATGTAATACATCATTTCGATCAAGACCATGTATAACTAGCTTTGCGATCATCGGATCATAAAATGGAGTAACTTGGCAACCTTCATCATATCCTTTATCTATTCTGACACCCTCTGTTGATGGATAAGTTAATACATTAAGAGTTCCTGGCGAGGGCAAATATGTAGCTGGATCTTCTGCATACAATCGAAATTCTAGCGCGTGCCCGTTACTATTTATCTCATGCTGTAATAATGGCATATTCTCCCCACATGACAACCTTATTTGCCACTCAACTAGATCAATCCCGGTAACCATTTCAGTTATCGGATGTTCAACTTGTAACCTCGTATTCATTTCCAAGAAATAGAAATTCTCATCGTTATCTACTACAAATTCAACTGTTCCTACATTGGTATACCCTACATGTGCCGCGACTTTTAATGCACAATCAAGCATTGCTCTTCTCGATTCCTCTGATAGGAACGGTGAAGGTGTTTCCTCAATCACCTTTTGATTTCTTCGTTGAATTGAACAGTCTCTCTCAAACAAATGAACAATATTTCCAGCTGTATCTGCACATATTTGAATTTCAATATGCCTCGCATCGGCAACATATTTCTCAATAAATAATTCATCATTCCCAAAATATGCTTTAGCACGGTTTTTAATTGACACAACCACCTTCTTTAATTCTTGCTCATCATTACAGCGTTGCATCCCAACACCGCCACCGCCACTACTTGCTTTTATCATTACTGGGTATCCAATTTTGTCAGCTATAACACATGCCTCTTCAACTGAACTAACAGGTTCATGACTTCCTGGTACAATAGGTACTCCAGCCTTTTGCATTTCCTTTCGTGCTTGGATTTTTTCTCCCATTAAAGCTATAACGTCATGTTGTGGGCCAATAAAAGTTATACCATTATCATTAACTAACTTTGCAAACATTGCATTTTCGGATAAAAACCCATACCCTGGATGAATGCCATCTACATTTTCCTCTACCGCTAATTTAACGATAGCATCCATAGCCATATATGATTTTTGAACAGGCGATTCCCCGATACGGACCGCTTTAGTAGCTTCATTTACGTATGGTAAATTTTTATCAGCATCAGAATAAATCGCTATTGTCTCAATCCCCATATTGTTACATGTTCGTATTACCCTAGAGGCAATCTCCCCTCTGTTCGCAATTAGTATTTTCTTCATTTGCACACTCCTGTTCTATATCTTATTTGTATATATTTCTACAAAATTTTTAATATTCCTTCTATTTATGAAAACGCTTTCTAATTATTTTCTACAGAATTTTGTGTCATTTTGTTATATAATAAAAATATAAGGTTATGTGGGAGGAAGATTATGATGGAAACTTATAAAATAGAACGATTACTCGTAAACTATAAAACAATAGAAGAATTTAAAAAATTTAAAGAATATGGCCTACAAGAGTTATCTATGCTCGATGATCTTCAAACAAATATTATTGAGAATAATAGTGATTCTCCATTTTATGGAATATACTACGGTGGGAAGTTAGTCGCTCGAATGAGTTTATATAAAGTTGATGCAAAATACGATAAATACTTCGAG
Source organism: Cytobacillus sp. IB215665 (assembly GCF_033963835.1). Classification (NCBI taxonomy): domain Bacteria; kingdom Bacillati; phylum Bacillota; class Bacilli; order Caryophanales; family Bacillaceae; genus Cytobacillus; species Cytobacillus sp. IB215665. Next base: position 186,158 of record NZ_JAXBME010000004.1, on the reverse strand, counting down.
CCACCACAAACATATCTAGAGCTATGGAAGCTTGAAGTATTACCTGCATTTCAAAGGAAAAATTTTGGAACCGCTTTAGTCAATTTCGCGAAAAGTTTTAACCTACCTATCAAAACTAACCCCCGTGTGAAATCAGCAGAGTTTTGGACTAAAATGGGGTTTTCTGCTGCTACTTATGATGTAGAAAGAGACTTTGGTGAAAATCCGTTATTATGGCATCCTAATGGTGTTAAAGAACAGACTCGATAATATATAGACCAATTCAACGCATTCAATACATGGACATAAAAAAGAAACAGTTTATTTTAATCTAACTGTTTCTTTTTTTATTTTTTGTACATTTCATAGGTGCTATTGATTATTTTTCAACCCTCTCTAAATTCCCATTTCTATCCATTTGGAATTTCACTTTACTTTGCTTTTCTTCTTCTTGCAGCACAACCATCTTCCTTGCACGTTCCATAATTTCTATTAACGCTTTGTAATCGTCTTCAACTTGTCGTAGATTAGTTAACAGCGACTGATTCTCCTCATCGACCTTATCCATTTTGTTTTCTAAATGCGCCACACGTTTTTTTAATTGTTTATTTTCTACAACTAATTCATCGTATTCATTTTGGGATGAGTCGATAACTTGCAAATAAGTTATTACTTTTTTCAATGATAAATCATCAACTAAAGGTTCAGATGACTGAAAGTCATTTTCTTTATGTTCCACTGTGGTAAGTGTTGATTCCTGCCCATTTTTTAATTGCTTTCTTTGTTTCTTAGCAAGCTCAATACCAGACTTATATTGTTTACGAACATACGAATTCCACCTGAAACCACAGGCGGCTGCAGTTCGTGATAACCGTCTGCCGACTTCCTCAAAAGCTGCCAATTGCGTTCCACCTTCACGAATATTCCTCAACACAACCTCAGCTAACAGTAAATCCTCATCGTTTGTCCATGCATCCTGCCGAGTCGTTGACATTATCCTACCTCCCAGTAGCTTTTTTTTAATACATATGCTGCTACTAGAAAAGATAGACTATATATAAACTATCACAATGCAAATAATCCATGTTTTATCCATATACAACACATAAATCCTTAAAAAGCATATTAATTGCTATTCAAAAAAGCCTCGACTGCATGGTGATGCTCATCTCTTGCCCATAAAGATGCACATTGTTCAATTTCTGCAAACATTCTTTCTTTTAAATGATGCGCTTTCCATTTATTAATTAATACCTGTTTATATGAGGATAGTACGTGTACATCTGTTTCAAGTAGGGGTTTCAAATATTCTTTACACTCTTTCAATAAGTCTTGGCTATCGAAAACTTCATTAACAAAACCAATTTCATAAGCCTTCTCTGCAGAAATCATTTTTGCAGTCATTAGCAATTCAAGTGCCTTATCATATGGAATTTTTTCATTTAATAAGGTTGCTCCACCCCAACCAGTTGTTATCGCTAATTTACTTTGTATAAATCCTAGTTTACTGCCCTGCTTAGCTAAACGAAAATCACATGCTGTTGCTAGTTCACAACCACCTCCAATTGCAAATCCATTTAATAGTGCCACAGTTGGTTTAGGAAGTGTCTGTAGCAAGTATAGTATTTCACCCATTTTTGAAAGCATTTCATATGCTTCTCTTTTTGTTTTTAATTGATGAAATACACTTAAATCACCTCCGGAACAAAATGCTTTATTACCAGCGCCAGTAATGACCATTGCTTTAATATCAACCGTCTCTCTCACATCGTTTATAAGCTCTTCCAATTTATTCATAACATCATAATCGATTGCATTTCTTTTGCTCAAACGGTTAATTGTAGCCCATACTATGCCATTTTCGTCTTTATTAATAATCAATTTCTCCACCCTTGTACCTTCTCCCCGCTTTTATAATAATATAGAAAAAAACACAAAGAATTTACTCTTTGTGTTTTTTAACGTCAGCAATCAACATCATTTAGTTGCTAACTACTTCTTTTCCTTTATAAGTACCACATTCTTTACAAACGCGGTGAGCAAGCTTCATTTCACCACAATTTGGGCATTCTACCATACCAGGGGCTTGTAATTTGAAATGCGTACGACGCTTTCTTTTTTTAGTTTTAGATGTTCTTCTAAAAGGTACAGCCATTATTCCCACCTCCTTAAAGAGAATTAAAATCATATGAAGGCCGGATAATGCCGGTTCTTCGTTTTGTTAATTTTCTTTATTTTTGTCAAAATATTTTGCTAATCCAGCTAAACGTGGATCTATCTGATTTTTTACATCTTCCTCTGTAATAACAGACCAATCTTTTCCAGATTGTAATACTTGATCTTCATGTACACTTTCTGAATATATCTGCATCGGAATTTCAAGAAGAATATTATCCTTTATGATCGGAAGAATGTCCACGACATCTCCTTCAACATTATGAACCTCATCTTCATCATCAAAATCAGATTGTTTAAATAAAAAGGTTTCCGTCGTTTTAATAGTAAACGGAAATTGTACATCAACCAATGTTCTCGAGCAAGGTAAAACCATTGAACCAGTAATTGTTAAGTGAAAAATAACTTTAGCATGACTTACATCTGCTACACCTGTAACTTTCACAGGTGAAATATTACGAATTGACTTCTCAATATGTTTTATGTCACTTACATCTACAGTTTCGTCAATTAATATGTCCTTGTTCTGTAATTGGTATAGTTGATGAATTGTCCATTTCAATTATATCACCTCAAGGCAACAAAGGTAATTATAGCTTTGTAAAACACATTTGTCAATATTTTTTCTTTACATCTACATACTTACATAGGTCGTTCCTTTAACACTATTATTCATCGAAAACAGCTTCCTTACCCTTCTATTTTCATTAATTTATTTGAGTTAATAATTTCTGGGAATTTGAGAGATGGAACTTCATTTTCATATCCATTATAATAAAAGAAGTCATTGTATACATTTTTTCCAATATTAAACTAGAACTGAGGTGTATAAGTGAAGGCTGCAGGTGTTATTGTTGAGTACAATCCATTTCATAATGGACATTACGTTCACTTACAAGAAACAAAAAAGCAAACTGGCACTGATTGTGTTGTAGCAGTTATGAGTGGGAATTTTCTACAACGAGGTGAACCTGCACTAGTATCTAAATGGGCGAGGACGAAGATGGCCTTAGAAGCTGGTGTAGATATCGTTGTGGAATTACCTTACGCCTATGCATCACAAAATGCTGAAATGTTTGCAAATGGAGCGATTTCAATCTTATCCGCTCTATTATGTGAAGAGGTTTGTTTTGGAAGTGAGCATGGAGAAATAAAAGATTTTCAACATGCTGCTCAATTTTTGAAACAAGCTGCACCAACATATAATGAAAAGGTTAAGAATGCAATAGATAAAGGTTATAGTTATCCGAAAGCATCATCAATTGCCTTTAATGAAATAAAAACTACGAATGTGAAGCTTGATTTATCAAAGCCAAATAACATTCTAGGCTATCACTATGTGAAAGCAATCCATGATCAACATAGTAACCTAACTCCATTAACGATCACTCGAACAGGAGCTCAATATCATGATGAGGAATTTACATCTCCTTCTATCGCTAGTGCAACCAGTATACGTCAAACTTTATTCTCAAAGAGCGGTAATTTAAATGACATACATAACTACATCCCTGTATCTACAAAGAACCACTTGATTAATTATTATCATCAGTACGATCGATTTCATAGCTGGGAGGCTTATTTCCCATTGCTAAAATATAAGCTATTAACTTCCAGTCTAGCAGAGCTGGAATCAACATATGAGTGTGAAGAAGGGTTAGAATATCGACTTATGAAGTACATAAAAGAATCGACGTCATTTATAACTTTCATGGAAAAAATTAAGACAAAACGTTATACTTGGACTCGACTTCAGCGACTATGTCTACATATAATAACGAATACTAAAAAGGACGACTTACAACAATTATCTACCCAATCTCCATATATTCGTTTATTAGGTATGAATATGAGGGGTCAACAGTATTTGAATGAAGTAAAGAAAAAAATACAACTACCAATCATTTCGAAAGCAGCTTCTTTTGAAGACCCATTATTCATGTTAGATATTACTGCTGCACATGTATACGCTAGTATCTTACCAGAACCTTTATGTTCGACAGCAATTAAACAAGAGTACTCAACTCCACCGATTAGATTCGATGAAGATACTAGGAAGTTTAAATAGCGCTCTATTCATAAACTTTGATGCTCAATTATTATTTCTAAATTAGCACTGTTAGATAGGATTAGCTAGGATTTTCATCGTTATGAAGATGAAATAAAAGATGCCACGAGCTATAGTTTAAATTAATACATGTTAATCTATTTGTACGAAAAACAGCTATAAAAATAAAGAAGGCAACCTCTACATTTATGTAAGAGATCTGCCTTCAGTTGCAATCAATGGAAAGCAAAGTATGTAATATTACTCTGGCTGTAAAGATTGTAAATACAGTAATGCATCTTCAAATGTATCTACAGGTACAATTTCCATTGATGTTCCAATATCTTGAGCTGTTTTTACAGCTTCATTATAGTTTGAGTCACTAGCCCCGTTCTGATTTGGCGCGAAAAAGATTTCAGCCCCTGCCTTATCCGCCGCAACAATTTTTTGAGAGATACCACCTATAGGTCCGACTGTACCATCATTGAAAATTTGACCGGTACCAGCGATGTCATAGCCCTTTGTAAGATCTTCTTCAACTAATTGATTATAGATTTCTAATGTAAACATTAATCCTGCAGACGGACCACCTATTTTCTCAGAGTTAATTTCCACGCTTGGGTTTACGTTAAGTTCCACATCTTCTATTAGTTGTACACCTAAACCTACTTGCTCTTTATTTTCCAATGTAATTAACTCAATTTCTTGAACAACCGTTTCACCATCCCTCTCAACAACAACCTCAATTACATCGCCCTCTTTTTTTGTTGATAGATAATGAGTAAGGTCTTCATAACTTTTCACATCTAGATCGTCTACTCGTATAATGCGATCAGCTGTTTTTAAAAAATCTTTAGCTGGTACATTGTCTAGTACCGTAAAGACAAACAAACCATTATACTTATACTCTACACTTTTTTCTGCTTGATTGTATGCTACTGATATAGCACTGTTTTTTGAGTTCTCCATATTATGTAATTGAATATATGAATATTCCTCATCACTTCTATCTTGGAGAATATCTTGTTCAGGGTAAATCATTTGGTATTCACTCAATTTCGCCCAAATATATGAGACAACATTTGCTTTTCCCATTCTAACTGTTGTTAGCATTAATGACCCTTCTTCTTCGTATCCACCATCAACTTGAACAATAGGAGCAAGCTCTTGTGCTGTTCCAGGTTTCGTAATATAAAATGGTAGCTGTACAAAAGTAATTAGCATGGCAAGTATAATACCAATAAATAACGATCTAATATAACCTCTAGTCTTCACCTTGCTGTGACTCCTTCCACGTAGAAATAACCGTAATAATATTTTCGAGCTGTTTTCTCGTTTCTTCCTCGCCTATTTCAATAATCTCCTTAATGTTGGAAAATGCTTTTGAACTAATATGTTCCACATGTGGTCGAATCATTATATCAGAAGCAATTTCCCTATGGCTAACTAGCTCTTCTTGCATGATGTCTATACTTTGCATAATCACGTCAAAAATGGATGAGATATTTTCATTTCTTTTAACATGTGACACATCGACACCAATCACGATATCAGCACCCATCTCTTTCACGACTGATACAGGTATACGGTCAACAACGCCTCCATCGACTAGCACTCGATTGTTTATTTTTTCTGGCACAAATATTCCTGGAATTGCAATACTCGCACGGACAGCATCAGCAACTGGTCCCGTTCTAAAGACTACCTTTTCTCCCTTTATTAAATCGGTAGCTACAATAGCTACCGGAATATCTAAGTCTTCGATCATTTTACCATGGGTAAATATACGAATGAGTTCTTTAACTCTATTCCCTGCCAAAAAACCCATCCTTGGAACAGTAAAATCCAAGTAATATTTTCTTTTAAATGCATTAGCCACTTTATATAGACGATTTATGTCTAGCCCAGCTCCATAAAAGGCTGCAACAACGGCACCCATGCTACTTCCCGCAATAAGGTCTATTCCTATGTTTTCTTCTGTTAAGACTTTAATAACCCCTAAGTGAGCAAAACCTCTTGCACTTCCAGAACCAAGAGCTAGACCAATGATAGGATCTCGCATGAGAAATACCTCCAAAAAAATGATCTATATTCAATCTTATGGTCTAAAGAAAGGTGCTATACACGTATATTGAAATATAAGTTTGTACAACTTTTAACTATGATACATTTGTTCTTTCATTCTAACACCTACTACATCCATTGTATAGAAAGAAGATAAAACGGGAGGCAATACTCTTGAATATAACAAAAGTAAATTCATTAATATTAGCAACAACTGCCTTATTGCTAGCTATAGCCCTTATTTCTTTTCCACAAGCATCATTTGAAGCTTCACAAAGAGGGTTACAGATTTGGTGGGGAGTCGTGTTCCCGTCCTTACTTCCTTTTTTTATTATATCTGAGCTGCTCATAGGGTTTGGAGTTGTTCGGTTTATCGGTTTTTTATTGGAGCCTCTAATGAGACCATTATTCAAAGTACCCGGTGTTGGTGGATTTGTATGGGCAATGGGAATGGCATCTGGTTATCCCGCAGGTGCCAAATTTACAGCAAGATTACGCCAAGAAAATCAGCTAACTGCAATAGAAGCGGAGCGCCTAGTATCATTTACTAATTCTTCTAACCCATTGTTTATTTTTGGTGCGGTAGCTATTGGCTTTTTTCAAAATGCCAGTTTAGGTATTATCCTAGCAATATCACATTATTTAGGTAATATTTGCGTAGGATTAATAATGAGGTTTCACGGCAAAGAAAATGTCATAAGCAAGCCTTCAAATAAGAGAAGTAACAGAATTATACATGAGGCACTTCGTTCGGCACATGAATCTAGACTGCAAGATAATAGGCCACTTGGAAAATTACTTGGGGATGCGATCACATCATCAGTACATACATTACTAATGATCGGTGGTTTCATTATTTTATTTTCAGTTTTAAATAAATTGTTAACTATCGTCCATATAACAGCTGTGGTAGCTTATCTTTTGGAATATATGTTAGCAGTTTTTGATCTTCCTAAAGAATTAGGAATTCCTTTATTTTCGGGTTTATTTGAAATAACCTTAGGAAGTCAATTAACTAGTGAAACACCTAATATTAGCTTGATTTACCAAGCAGTGATTACAAGCTTTATTCTTGCTTTCAGTGGTTTATCTGTACAGGCCCAAGTTGCAAGTATTCTAGCTGAAACCGATATACGCTTCAGGCCCTTTTTTGTCGCTCGTATCTTTCACGGATTTTTTGCTGCTCTTTTTGCATATGTACTTTGGAAGCCTCTATATATTAATACGTTAGTAAAACCCGAGCACGGATCAAACGTCATACCTTCTTTTTCATTAAATACTAATTTCAGTATATTTTATGATTTTTTACATATCATGTGGACTTACGGACCAATTATTACCTTGACAACACTTTGTTGCTATGTGTTACTGTATATTAAAAAAATAAGGCTCTTTTCGTAAAGCTCTTTTTCTCAAACATTGTTGCTATTGTTATCAAATTAGTAATATAAATTGGTCGTTGAACAGAAGAAAAGATGCCACGAACTCTAGTTGTGTACGGGTGTACTTCTTAATACGAAAAATAACAATCAATGCGAAAATAACCTTTCGTTAACTTTTTTAATATTGTGAGTAAATTAGCACAGTAAAAAATGCGTTTAGTGGCTGACATCTTTTAAATAAGAAATGTGCCGTAAATGCTGTATCTTATGTTTTAGTACGGAACAACTATAATTAAAACGACCATCAAAGTGATGGTCGTTTATTATGTAAGCGCAAACATTATCAAAGTTATTCGATAAAAGATGTCTGTTCGCACAGTAGGCTATACTTTATATATGTATTTAGTTAAATTTCTGACGTAACACTTTTTCTACTACATCAGGAACTAGCTCTGATACGTCACCATTGTACTTGGCTACTTCCTTTACAATACTTGAACTTAAAAAGGAATATTGATTATTAGTCATCATAAAAAAGGTTTCAATATTTTCTTCTAGAACTCTATTCATAGAGGTTATTTGCATTTCATACTCAAAGTCTGAAACAGCTCGTAGACCACGTAAAATCGCTTGTGCATTCTTACTTCGTGCATAGTCAACTAATAGCCCTTGAAATGAATCAACATATACATTATCAAAATCTTTCGTAACCTCTTTTATCAGTTCCAACCTTTCTTCTACAGTAAATAATGGTTGTTTGGATGAGTTGTTTAAAACAACAACATAGATTTTATCAAAAACCTTTCTACCCCTTTTTATAATATCTAAATGTCCATAAGTAATGGGATCAAAACTTCCTGGACAAACAGCAATATTCGCCATATTCTTCACCTCCATATTTCTAGCTATACTGATAAATCGTTATGGCAGTGATTCCGTATATCTCATGTTTTATTTGTGAAACACCACCGATTGTATTAGGTAGCTTAACGTCTGTTGAATGTTCAACGACAATATGCCCACCTTCATATAATAAACGATTATTTTCGATCAATTCAATAATATTCTTGATCTTCTGATGCTTATATGGGGGATCTAAAAATATTTTAGCAAAGCGTAAATTTCGTTTTACAATCGCTTTTAGCGCACGTTCTGCATCATTTCGATATATTTCTACACGATCATTAAATTTGCAATATTCAACATTTGTTTTAATCGTTTGTATAGCCTTCATATCTCGATCAACAAATATGCAATATTCCATCCCCCTACTTAAAGCCTCAAGCCCTAAGCCACCACTACCTCCAAACAAATCTAAAGCATAGCCACCATCAAAATATGGACCAATCATATTAAATATGGCTTCTTTTACCTTATCTGTTGTTGGACGTGTAGATTTACCCGGCACTGCCTTTAAGGGCAGCCCTTTACAGCTTCCTGAAACTACTCTCATTAACATCACCATTCTTACAAAATTGTAAATAAGTTAAGCCTTATTTATTATAGATGATAAAAAAATATTTTGAAAGTGTATACAGTCACTTCAAATGGTCATAATTAGTAGTAACAACATCAAATTATTGATGTTGTTGCCAACCGCGGAGAAGACTTACGTTTCCCCATAAGTTCTTCCTCCGGTTTCTCCTCTCCCTTTGCCTTCTTATCTATGGGTGATATTTCGAAAATTATCCCTATGATATAGAAGGACCCTGTAGGTATCTGCAGGGTTTTTTTAATTTATAGATTTTTTTAAAAAAACGTTATTGCTGTAGTTCATAACAGCAATTGTTCAATAGAAGAAAAGATGCCACGAAATTAAGTTGTACACGTGTATATTTTTTAGCTTAAAAACAAACAATTATAGACTATAATGCTCACTTTTCTTTGTTATTAAGATGTAAGATCAATTGTTTGTTGATCTTTTTGAACCAATACTGCGAATAAATCAGTTAGCCACGTTTCATAAATATAAACAGAAGTATCAATCTGTTCCATTGGTTTAGATAATAATCCCCATTCTTCCTCATTATATATAAAATAGTTTTTATTTAAGTAAAATCTCCAAACATCTTGCCCTTTTTCAATATAAATGGTTTCTTGATCTGATAGAAATGAAACCTTATACCCGACTTGGCGCAACACATCCTCTAATGGGAACATGAGCTGACCATTTCTGTTAATGGCAGGTCGATTAACAATTTCCTTACTATTAATGAAGTAGTTTCGCCCGTCAACAAAATAGAGTGAAATAGTCTGATTCCTTTGACTATTGTTTGCTGAAAAGAACGTTGTTTTACCTAAATCAATAGCTGATAACGACCTATCTAATAGTTCGGATGAAAGCTTCTTATTTTCATAAGTAAATATCATTTCAATAAAGTCATCAAGAGCTTGTCTAGATAACTGAGTGAACATTTCTTCAGAAAGTCTATTAGAAAATTCATCGCCAACACTTCTGTTAAGAAGGATTGATTTCAGGACTTTCAAAATCCATTCATCATTTTCATCATAAGAAAAAGACTCAAATAAAACCTTCTCTATATAACCTTCTTCAATAAAATTAACATCATCTTTATCATGAATGATTAACGACGGTGTAATAACCAAATCCTCACCAGGAATGTTTAATATCGTTAATGGAGGTGCAGATGGCATACGTGTTATCCATGGGGCATTTAATATTTCAACTTGATTCCCTTCATTAACATAATATGTAATTTCATCAACCTCTTCACTATCCAATTGTTTGTTTGTCCAAAATATTGGAGGTGAATCAATATCGACATATTCCCATGCATAAAAATCTATATTCTCTTTAGAAATAAATTTCTGCAGCGAAGCACCTGTCACCCAAGTCCCTCGAGGTGAATGATCTTCAATAATTTCTAATCGAGTATTTTTCAATTGTTCAGAGTGAAGGTTTATTGACCAATTTTCCAACAAGAAAGAATGTAAGGAACTATCAATTGAGATATGGTATGTAAAAATGATATATTGCTCATTACCATTCATTAAGGTAATATTATTGTCATTATAAACAATCTGGCATTGCTCTCCATCTTCTGTTTCACAAAACATTTGCTCTTGCTCAATAACTGATGGAATTGATAATTCGTACATCGGTTGTACTAAACCATTATACGATTGTGTTACAACTAATGAGTTATCTTTCCGCACAATCTGAATTGTTTCATTTAACTGGACATTATTAGGCGTCATCATTACTTTTTGTTCTGTATTTCCAGTGTAAGAAAACCATTGCAATATGATGAGTGCCAAACTTACAGTTGATAAAAGAAAAAGAATTGCATACAATGAACGTCTCATAACTATCTCCTAACTCATAACAACAACTAGAGTATGATTATTTTATCATAATCACACTCTTTGTTACTCATAAAATATAGATAACCCCTTCCATGTTGGGAGGGGCTATAGTCCTAATTTATAGTCATATTCTTTAGCTTCATCAGGTTTAGAATTTTCAAATTCTATCTTCAAAAACGGCTTATGAGATACCTCGACCTTTTTAACAAATGAAAGACCATTTAATTTATTGCACATATGGTCTACTTCAGACATATCACAATATAGGACTACATACTTTAAACGTTTTGATACATAATGTACGTTCCCATACTTTCTTAATAATTTTGCTTGTTTTAATGAAAAAAGCCATACTATAATCCCTTGTCTTTTGGAAAACATTACAATACTCCCCCGCTTGATTATTGATCTAGTGACAACCGCAGCTCCCACCTACACCACAACCACCTCCACAGCTAGAAGCAGCATCAAAGTATGGATTACCTGTAGGAACTTTAATTGAATCAGAGACGGTCTTTCCAATAATAATGCTAATTTCATCCAATAACACTTGAATGGAGTTCTCAGCTTTTTTAAACTCAGAAATGATTTCGTTTAAATCTACCTCACGTTTTATCTCTCTTACTTCTCGAGAGATTTTTTTGTAATCAGGATGATATTTTCCAAAACGTTGAACATCTTCGTACTGTTCTTTTATATTAACAAATTTATCGATTAACGATTGAGCAACCTCGTTCTTCTTCAATTTATTTAAACAAATATTATAGTTTTCAAAAACCTCTGAATCAAGAATCATCTTTGATAATTCTTCAGCCCCATCAATAATTTCGACTGTTTCTAAAGTTGCAAGCATGATCACACCTCCATTCATTATCATAACATATTCTCATAACACGTGTATCTTTCCTTTTATTTTTTACGAGGCTGTTTTTGATTGATATTTTTCGTACTAAGGAACATACACATTTATAATACTATAGCTTAATGGCAACCTATCCTTTATAAACCAATGACAATGCAATGAAGTCTATGATCATTTTGTATAATTAACAACAAAGCTTTTAAAAAGAGCCTTTTACAAACAATATAATTATTTGATCGTAACTTGAAATTCCTTTGTTTGTTGGTAGCTAGTAGAATCATTATGAACAAGATCAATTTTTATATTGTATGTTCCTTTAGGTAAACCTTTAATAACAAATGCTGCTGTAGAAATTGTTTCCACTTTCTTATTATTGACAAAGACCTCAATATGTCCTTCACCATTTTTATTTGCCTTTTTTTCCTTTTGGAAAACAAAATTAGGTACATAACACTCAACGTACACATCTTGTCCTTTCACAAGGTGTGTGATAGATATCTTAGACGTAGTTTGTTGTGTAGTGGCCTGAATCGCAACCTTATCTAGGTTGTTATCACGTACACTTAATACTGTAACATCCGTTTCTGGAGTAGGTTTTTCATTTCCACATGCTTGAATAATCGACATAGCTAACAATAAATATATTGTGAACATTTTCATGTAATCACTCCTTTACAACATTATTGTTAGCTATGATTAGAGAAATTCATTCATTTTTTTGCAAAAAAAAAAACTAAGACAGAGACTAGCTACTTTGATCTGTTTGAAAAAAATTAGCTAACATAGAAAACATTTGAAAAGAGTTAGAAAATGAATCAAGCCTATGTTGAAAAGTCTTTCCATAATACGATCTAGCTTCATTTTCAAAAACTTTTATCGATTCAGGATTCCTCGAGAGTTTGCGGTACCAAATCGGTTGAACTCGTATAAAATGCTGTAGCTCTTTGTTTGACTGTATATATTCATAAATTGTAGGTCTCATAGTTTTTCCAACTCACTTTTTTAATCTTTTCGAAACGAAAAAGGAGTAAGGTCGCTCGTTACCTGCTGTTGCTTCAGCTCTGGCTGAAATTGTTGTAAAACACTTTGAAGGGTAGTGATCGCCTCTCCAAATGTATTTAAATGTTGCTCAACTTGATTTAAGTCCATATTTTTTAAGGAAGATAAAAAAGTTCCTAAAATCTCTGGCTTAGTTTCATTATTGTCTTCACTACTGTCGTTACTATTGCGTCCTTTATATTCATCCCACATTTCATCATCATCACCAAATAAATACCAGTCTTCAAAAAATTCTTGCCATGTCTTCTCACCTTGTCGTACTTCACTGATGAGTTTAGGATGTTGTTTAACAAATTCTTTAAACTTCTTAACATCAGGGTGGGCTCGTTTTTCCATCTCATTCACCTCATATACACTAGTACCTAATATAATGTATCAGTTTACCTAATCCGTTGTTCGCCCATTTTCCCGTAAATCATAAGTCTTTCTCTATTCCCAGGATTCAATAAAATTTTGTGTATAATATTTTTTGTACACTCCAACTCCTAAATCTGTAAAATTCTCATTTAATAACGTCTCTCTGTGACTTTTGCTATTCAGCCAGCCAACCATAACTGCTATCCCATCAATATACTTTGCAGCTATATTTTCTCCAGCAGAAAAGTAATAAACATTTCCTTCTTGTAAACGTTCTGGTAGTCCCCCACTTAATGGAGAAGTGTGAGAAAAATAATTTTCTTCATACATTTCTTTACTATGTTTATATGCAACGATGGCAGCTTCTTCGTTCCACTGTACGGAAGGTAAATTATACTGATTTCTAATTGTATTTGTAAGGTCCAATATTTGTTTTGCGACGCCTTGTTCAACTAAAGCTAATTCCTCTTTCGATAGCTCCTCAGAAGATAATAAATCTCCTCTATATACTAGTTCATATGGCCTTTGTTTTATTAACGTATTTGCATCCATGTATCTAATACTCGATAATTTATTTGAATATCTATCAAAATACAATTGGATATAAACATCGTTAACTTTAACTAACGGCCGAATTTCTAAGTCTTGTTCTGTTAGTTCAAATCGATAGTTATTGTTATTAGCTATGAATGATACTGATGGCTCCAAAGAAAATGTGTTTGTGATCTCATCGATAGGTTGTCCAATGATAAATGGTTCTGTATTTAATTCCTCTCCAATTGCATATATCGTTGTAACTATATTGTTTTCAACGCCAACTTGAATATATTGTGATGGATGTTGATTATAAATCCACCAATCGTAATCATAAATGGACTTATCAACTCTAATTGGTTTCCCAAATTCTCTTTCAATAACTTCGCTAGGTTTCCCTATAAAAGAGTCTAATCCATTCAACGTAATTTCACGTTTTTCAACTTCAACGGTACTATTCAACTGTTGATTAACATGAATGATTTCTTCTTGTTCACTGATTTCATTTGAACGTGAATCATTCGTAAAAGTGATGATCCCAATAATTAGATAACTAGTAAATATTGCAAACCCTATTTTTCTTTTCATAGATCTACCTCCTTTCAGTTTCTATAATTCTAGTAAAGTATATTGTTTTTTTTTCTATATAGACCAATAAATTTTCATAGGACTATTTATCAAATGAGAGTTTTCTGCACTATGTTGTATTATTACTAAATTCGATCAATACTTTAAGTTTTATACGATTGTTACAGTCTATAGCTAAGAAATATACGAACATGAAAAATTTATCATCGTATTTACCTCTTAGTATGCAAAGAATGTTCTATGAAAGCTCTATTCACAAACGTTTGGCTTTTATTTCACTTACATTTGCTTCCTGATGTGTATAATATAAATGTTATATATAGAAAGGAAAAGATGCCACGAACGTTAATATTAATCATGTTTAGCTCTTATAACGAAAAGCAACATTTAAAGCAATAATAACAGAGAATAAAATTCACTCTATTAACAAGGCTATTGACGTAACTTTTTTGCTATTTTCACTGAAAATTGACAGTATGATGGGTTTAATGAGAATTCAATAATTACAAATGTAGAAAAGGTGCAACGAACGCTAAATGTATGCGTGCTCATATCTTAGAACGAACCCCAACAATCAACGTGAAAACAGCCATTAACAAAGACACTGATTAACAGTGCCTTTGTTAATGGTGTAGTTCGTCCGTTTCCGAAATCTCAGTTAGCGCATGTCCTGCACTTTCATCTGACATGTTATTAATTGCTAAATCCCCTAATGATACAATCCCCACCATATTACCATGCTCTACAACTGGTAAACGCCTAATTTGGTGTTCTGCCATGAGATTCGCTGCCTCTTCTACTGTTGTCTTAGGATTACACGTGATCAATTGTTCAGTCATTACATTAATGACTGAATTTGAACCAGAGCGTTTCTCTGCATATCCTCTAATAACTAAATCTCTATCTGTAATCATACCAATTAGTTCATCTTTATTCACTACAGGAATGGCTCCTACATCATTTTCCTTCATCTTAACTGCAGCTTCATATACATTATCTAATGGCGTACAGCATTCGACTGACGTTGACATCACATCGCCTACATAATTCATTGTTAATTCGCTCCTTCTATATGGATATTAAAAAAACAGCTAATACATAGAACGTAAAAATCGTATATATCCTACTAGAAAATGGTAAGAAAGTTTAAAAATTGGTTATTTTTGTACTAAAATTTGTGTCCAATAATGGCCATAACTACCGCCAGTCGTATAACCAACTCCTATATGTGTCATTTCATGGTTGAGAACATTAGCTCTATGTCCTGAATTATTCATCCAAAAATTCACAACTTCTTCAGCTGAGCTATGTCCTACAGCAATATTTTCTGCTCCTGTGTGAAAATGAACACCATAAGCTCTCAACATATTAAACGTCGAACCATATGTTGGCGATATATGAGAAAAGTAATTTTTATCTCGCATGTCTGCCGACTTAGTTCTAGCGATGCTACTGAGAGTTGGATCTACTTTTAATGGCTGTAAACCGTTTATCGAGCGCTCAGCGTTAGTTAATTGAATTATTCTATCTTCTATATTGGTCTTGACATCGTTTGTTGGGATATAAACAACTTGCCCAGGAAATATAATGTTTGGATTCGGAAACTGTGGGTTTTCCTTTATTAATACTGACAGTTTTATGTTGTATAATACTGCAATTTCCCATAAGGAATCACCTGGTTGTACTTTGTACATCACCGTTCTTCCATCAGCAGCTCTAGGCATACATGTAACGAGCAAAACCATACAGGTAATCATAGAAATTCATGCTTTTTTCACATTAGTTCCTCCTTTCTAAAATAGTTTTACCAATACAGTAAAAAAATCTCTTGTATCTAAATTTTTTTATGTACTTTGTTTAATTTTGTGATTTTGATAATAAATTTATTCTTCTAATCAAGAAGTAACAATCATCATATTTTAAAGATTGATTTCCCATTAATTGTTGCTTTTTCGTACAGAGCAATAAACAACACAGCAAACTAGAGTACGTTGTTTATTTTCTTCATTAAAACGATGGTTGTTGAGTCTTCACATGTTTCTCCCCCTATTTAGGAACAATAGCTACAAAGTATTTGATAATGCTTTTTTATAACACTAATTCAAAACATGTTAAATACGTTAATGTAATAACTTCGCATTGCAACTTGATCAATTTCGTACTATTATTAACAAGAGTAAACTTATCTTTTTCAAAGATAATGGAGGGAAATACATAATGAAACTTGAAGCAGTTGGAATTCAAGAAAAATCAGTGGAGTTATCACGGTTAAATGATGTTATGAAGGAAAACGGACTTGTTTTAGCAGGTCAATGGGATTATGAACGAGTTACATATGACCGTAAATTTGAGTTTAAAAATGAAGTATATTATTTAAGAGTACAAGGCTATGCAGTCGAGGGTGACGTTGGTAGTCGTCATGCAATGATACAACTGTTAACACCACTACTTGGAAAGCATTATTATCCTCATGGTGTTGAATACGGTGAAGGTGAAAAATTTCCAAAATCCTTAATTGAACAGTGTGATAACTTATTAAATAATGTTATGAAGGAAATTGATGCTCTTCAATAAACCCACTACCAAATTAGCTGTCAAAAGAATTTAGCAAGTTAAAAACGCATGAATTTTTCATGCGTTTTTAACTTGAATTTCATCAACCATCACGTTAATAGCTGTTGGTCTAATTCCTGTCAATGCTTCAATCTCAGTAACCACTAATGCTTGTAACTTTTTACATACTTCAGATATATTTACACCATATTTCACACATACATGAATATCAATGATAATGTCATTTTTTTCATTTTTGATTAAAATTCCCTTTTGTCGTTGTCCATTGTTTAAAAAAAGATATAGTTGTTCTTTTACATCATAAACAGTTCCATCGATTTCTTCAATATCATTGATACAAATCGAGGTAATCACAGCAAACACGTTTTCAGCAATGCTAAGGGAGCCTTTTGACATAAATTGAGTGATCATACATTATTACTCCTTTCAAATTCCCTTTTCTTTTAGTATATGTATATAAAATATGTTGTTGAAGTAATACTTTTCATAATATAATTTTATATGTAAACAAAGTCTGACTATATTTTGATTATCTCTATATAAACAGCTATTCACTTGGTTTTGTAAGCCTATTAAACAGTGCAATCGTATAGAAACTCATTCAGCTTTTTAAAATTACTTAAATATGCAGCAGAGCAAAAACAATTGAAAAGATAACAATAAGAAAGGAGTTATATCTTGTTAAATAAACAGGTTAGACGTAATTTAGTGATTGCCTTGATTCTCATCACAGTATTTATAATCGGATACTTAATATTACCAGTATCTATTCCATTAATAATAGCGCTTGTCACAGCACTAATATTAGAACCGATTATTAAGTTATTACAAAATAAAGCAAACATTTCACGTAATTTATCTGTATTTTTTGTTTTTACTTTATTTTTAGTCTTTATTGGAGTTAGTGGATACTTTGTTACGACAAAGGTTGTAACAGAAGTGATAAAAATTGTGGAAAATGCTCCAACTTATATAAATGAAATTAGTCGTGCTTGGGAAAAGTTTGAAAAGAATTTATACAACACTGCACAGGATTTACCGCAGGAGTTTGTAGACGTAGTAACTATTGAAGTTGAATCATTTTTTTCTAATCTCAAGGATGATGTAACTTCATCATTAACTATTGATAATGTTAAAAATATTTTTACCAATATTCCGAACTTTTTAGTTAGTCTTATCGTATACTTAATTGCACTTTTTCTTTTTCTATTAGATCTCCCACGTTTACGGGGTAGAGTAAATGCACATTTAACCGAGAAAACAGCAGATAAAGTTAATTTTATGACATCTAGGCTATCCTATGTTATTTTTGGTTTTTTTAAAGCTCAGTTTCTTGTAAGCATTATTATATTTTTAGTATCACTTGTAGGATTATTATTTATTACTCCTAATATTGCATTAATGATGGCCCTAATTATTTGGGCGATAGATTTCATTCCAATTATTGGATCAATCGTTATTTTAGGACCATGGGCGCTATTCCATTTGTTTGCTGGGGACGTTGTATTAGGAACTAAATTAGCTATTTTAGCAATTTCACTTCTAATTATTCGTCGTACTGTTGAACCTAAAGTAATGGGTAGCCATATTGGCTTATCACCACTATCAACACTCATTGCAATGTATTTAGGCTTAAAGCTATTAGGGATTTTAGGGTTCATTTTAGGACCGCTACTCTTAATAGCTTTTAATTCAGCACGAGAAGCAGGCATAATTAAGCTAAATTTTAAACTATAGGTTGTAAATTAAGGTTTAACGAGATGAAAAATGGAGCATCGTCATATAGACGGGTGCTCCATTTTTTTTTTACGATCATTGTTACGTAATTTGCTTGTGATTTCTCAATCATCCCAACTAGGATTTGATGAGGGATCTTCCCTACCATAAACCATTATCTAAAACACTTCTAGCCATTTTAAACTAAGTAATAATCATGACAACAAAATACTTAAAGACTTTCAGCTGTAGGCCATCCTAATAACCTAGAATTGCTCTTATGACTGAGGTGGTATCTCCACCTGGATATAACACGTAAAGAAGGACATACACTGCTACACCTGTAATAGCTGTAAAAAACCATATAATACTTGTAACTGGTCCGATCTTCTTATGCTTTGCAATACGATTATTAAATCCTAAGTATAATGTAATTAAACCAAAAACACCGCCAGTAGTAGCAAGAATAATATGGAATATTAAAAACAATGTATAGTAAATTTTAATATCCTCTGGCCCACCAAAACTCGTGTTACCTATAAATATTGTTCTAGATAAGTAAATAATGAAGAAAGTTAATGCAAATATAGCAGCCCATATCATAACTTTTTTATGCGCTTCAATCTTACGTTGTTTTATGAGATACCAACCAATTGCTACAAAAATCGCACTTAGAACAATAAAGCTTGTACTAATCGTAGGTAGAATTTTTATTGTTTGTTCCATATGTCTCCCTCTCTATGTATTAATTTTTATGTAAATACATAACTATTTTAGTAAAAATGTTTTACATAATCAATGGATATACTAGTCGAATATTAAAAAATAACGGGTCTAATCTACATACAGAATGAATGGTGT
This sequence comes from Cytobacillus sp. IB215665, assembly GCF_033963835.1. Taxonomy (NCBI): domain Bacteria; kingdom Bacillati; phylum Bacillota; class Bacilli; order Caryophanales; family Bacillaceae; genus Cytobacillus; species Cytobacillus sp. IB215665. The sequence goes on along the minus strand of NZ_JAXBME010000004.1, from coordinate 166,633 downwards.
AGAATAAGACCCACTTAGTATTCCCCTATTTTATCGTTTGAGGTGTCATATATTTTTCAAGCTCTTTTTCCTCTTGCTCACGGTCTTTTTTAGCCCATTGGAAGAATATATGAGCTAAAATCGCTCCGTAGACAATTTCTTGGATAATTTTCATTAATACCCCACCTAGCTGCTGATCTTCTAGTAATGGAAGAGTATTAAACAACTCAGGTCCAGTTAGCTGTATGGAAGATAACATATCAGCGGGAACACATAATTTTAATGCGTTTACCCAAGCGGTTGGGTCGCTATAAGTTGTATATAGCGGTTCCTGAGCAAATATGATAAGTGCACAGGCAGGTGTTAACAATATCCCATCAGCAAAAATGTAACCGATCTTTTTAATTCCCGATAAGGATTGATTTTCTTCAAGTGTATTCATTAATGGCCACCACATCAACATTGCAGCAATGAATATCCCAATTGTAACAGCGGCATGTAATAAGCTATTTGTCTTCACTATATCAAAAATAACTGGTATATGATAAAAGGAAAAAGCACCGTTAAACAAAATAAGCGCAATAAGCGGTTTCGAGAATAACGAAAAGACCGGCTTGACATATCGGACATTTAATAACCATCTGTAAAACCAATTCGGGAATGCCAAAATTAGTAATGGTGGAATAATTAAATATAATGTTGCCATTTGAACCATATGAACACTTAACATTAGATGTCCTAATAGATCTACTGGTGAACCTTTTATAACATACAATAAAACCATTGCTGTTACAAAATAACTTATTTGCTTTTTAGAAGCTGGGCTACTTGCCGAAAATTTCTTTCGCAACGGACCCATTAATAAAAAATAACATGTAACTAGTATAAAAATCCAAATGAAGAAGTAGGGGCTCCACAATGCTCGAAATCCAAATACCGATAAATCCATATATTCTTCACCTCTTATTGTTCGCAAGTTTTTCTAGATTTTAAGGCAATAAGAAAATCGGCAAAATGCCGATTTTCTTATTTACCACCAAACAATTGTCATGAAAGCTAAAACAGTAATTAATCCAACTAATAACCCAGAGTAAAGAAATAAAGCAGGTGCTTCATGACCTTTATGATTCATGTGCATAAAATAATACAATTGAAAAATAACTTGTATTACTGCTAGTAATATAATGAACGGAACTGTAAACCAACGTGAAAACTCATAGCCAACAGCTATAAAAGCAGCAATCGTTAACAATATCATTAATACAAATGATATGACATGATGCTTCATCTCTTCAGCACTTTTTTTCCTCCGATAAGCTATATCGACTCTCGGGTTACTGGAATTTGAATGATTTGTCGTCATAAATTTATCCCACCACTCCCATTAAGTATACTACAGTAAAAATAAACACCCATACTACATCAATAAAGTGCCAATAAAGGCTCGCAACATAAAATTTAGGTGCATTATACAAGTCTAAACCACGTTTGGCATTACGAATCATTAACGTTAATATCCATACTAAACCAAAAACAACGTGAGCTCCATGCGTCCCAACTAGAAAATAGAAAGCAGAACCAAATGCACTACTCGTAAACGTATGACCTTCATGCACATATTCCATAAACTCATAAATTTCTAAGCCAAGGAACGCTGCACCAAGGAACAATGTAATCCCTAGCCAAAGTTGCATCTTTTTGAAATCAAAATTCTTCATGTGGTACATAGCGTACACACTCGTTAAACTACTTGTCAATAGCAGCATCGTAGCGACAAAAGCAATTGGTAATTGAAATAATTCTTCTGACGTAGGTCCACCATTCGTACTATTTTTTAAAGCTAAATAAGTAGCGAACAATGTAGAGAATGTAACTGTTTCAGCTCCTAAGAAAAACCAAAATCCTAAAAATTTATTTTTTCCTTCGAGGGTAGCTTTTTCCGGTGAAGCAGGAAATGTTTCAGCTGTTAATTTTTCTTCAACATGCATTATGCCTTTACCCCCTTATTATCATCTTCAACTAATTCTTCTTTATGAATGTGGAATCCATGATCGTCAATTACAGAGCGTAGGAACATCGCACCAAATGTAATTAAACCACCTAAAATTCCAACGAATAATCCCCAACTATAATCATTGATAAATAAGATGCCGATACCTGAAATAAATAATCCTAATGACATAACGAATGGTAAAATAGATGAATTAGGCATATGAATATCACCTAGTGGTTCAGCTGGTGTCATTTCTTTCTTACCTTCCATCTTTTCAATCCAAAATGCATCTAATCCACGTACTAATGGCGTTTGTTTAAAGTTATAGAACGGTGGAGGTGAAGCTATAGCCCACTCTAAAGTTCGCCCAGTACCCCAAGGGTCATTGCCAACTTTTTCATTTTTGATACTCGTAATAATGACATTCACTAACAATATGACAGTTGCTACTGCCATGAATATAGCACCTATACTACTGATTAGATTTCCGGTTTCAAATCCTTTGCCTTCTGCGAATGTGTAAACTCGGCGAGGCATTCCCATTAACCCTAAGAAATGTTGAATAAAGAAAGTCAAGTGGAACCCAATTAAAAATAGCCAAAAAGTGATTTTTCCTAGTGTCTCATTTAACATTGTACCAAACATTTTTGGCCACCAATAATGTGCCCCTCCAAATAATGCAAGAACTACACCACCGACAATAACGTAATGGAAATGTGCAACGACGAAATAACTATCATGATATTGATAATCGGCCGCAGCACCAGCAAGCATAATACCTGTTACTCCACCCATTACAAATGATGGTATAAATGCTACTGCATAAAGCATCGGAGTGGTGAAGCGAATACTTCCTCCCCACATCGTAAATAACCAGTTAAAGATTTTAATACCTGTTGGTACAGCAATTGCCATCGTAGCTACAGAGAATATTGCATTGGCAATTGGCCCTAAACCAACTGTAAACATATGGTGAGCCCAAACCATAAAGCCTAAAAAGCCAATTAATACTGTTGCAAAAACCATTGATGAATAACCAAATAGTCTTTTCTTCGAAAACGTTGCAAAAATCTCTGAAAAAATACCGAATGCCGGCAATACGAGAATATAAACTTCTGGGTGTCCAAAAATCCAGAATAAATGCTCCCAAATAATTGTATTACCACCCATAGCTGGATCGAAGAAATTTGCACCGAACAAACGATCAAATATCATTAAGAAGAATCCAACTGTTAATGGTGGAAACGCAAACAAAATAAGTGCTGAAGTGACAAATGTTGACCATGTAAACAACGGCATACGCATATATGTCATTCCAGGAGCACGCATAGTAATAATCGTTACAAGAAAGTTAATACCACCAATTAACGTACCAAATCCAGAAATTTGTAATCCGATGGTATAAAAATCAATTCCATGTGTGGAGGATTCTAATGCTAGTGAAGCATATGAAGTCCAACCCGCATCAGGTGCGCCACCTAAAAACCAACTAAGGTTTAAAAAGATTCCACCAAAGAAAAACAGCCAAAATCCTAGTGCATTTAAAAATGGAAATGCTACGTCACGAGCACCAATTTGGATTGGCATTACTGCGTTCATCATCGCAAAAACGAGCGGCATCGCAGCTAAGAATATCATAGTTGTTCCGTGCATCGTCAATATTTGGTTGTATAGTTCACCAACAAAAAATCCTTGATCCGGGGCCCATAACTGTATGCGGATAAATAGTGCTTCTAGTCCGCCGACAACAAAGAAAAATCCTCCGGCAATTAAGTATAGGATCGCTATCTTTTTATGGTCAACCGTCGTTAAATAATCCCATACTGTAGCACCAAACCCCTTTTTTTGAGTTAACGTACTCACAAATGTTACCTCCCTTTAATATATAAAGATCAATCCCCTAGTATTTACTCTACTTTCAGTCCCATTAAATATTCGACTAAAGCATCAATATCATTAGGTTGTAAATCCCCATATGTACCAGACATTTTATTTCCTGGTTTGAATTGTTCTGGATCCTCTAACCAAGCTCTTAAATTTTCTTCATTATGATCTATGACACCTGCAATTGTTTCACGTTCACCGAACGTAGCCAAGTTAGGTGCGATACGAGCTCCAAAAGGTCTTGTATCTTCTGGTGAAACTGCATGACATGCAAGACAGCTGTTATTAAATATTTCCTCACCTTGGACTGCTAAATCAGTTGAAGCCACAGGTGTAGTAGCATTTTGCATTTTACTTACCCAATTATCGAAATCATCCCTTGATAACGGCTTCACTTTGAAGTCCATTTTCGCATGGGACGGTCCGCATAATTCAGCACATTCACCCCAGAAAACGCCGCCAGCTTCTTCTGTTTTTGCAGAATCAAACTCTAAGAAAAATTGGTTTGTGTTATCCGTGTTTGTATCCATTTTCCCCCCAACAGCAGGTACCCAAAATGAATGTTTAACATCTGAAGCGATTAAATTAAAATATACCCGCTCATCTGTTGGAACGATTAAATCTTGACTTGTGATAATGCCATAATCTGGATACTCAAATTCCCACCAATATAAATTAGCAGTTACATTAACTACTACAGCACTTTCATCGCGTGTTTCCTCTAGCATTGGAGTCACGTCAGCTAGTTCAAATGTCGCTTTAACAACTGGGACAGCTAAAATTAACAATAAAATAATCGGGATAACAGTCCAGATTACTTCTAGTTTATGACTTCCTTCTACTTGCTTAGGAATTTTGTTTTCTTCCCCTTTACGTTCTTTGAAACGCAATAAGACAAAAATGAAAATAACTGTGACAACAACAATAACTAGGACCATTATTACTGCTGACAAAATCATTAGGTCATACTGCATTTCTGCTACTTCTCCCGCTGGCTGTAGTGTGGATAAAAATGGTTTTCCACAGCCTGATAAAAATAACGCTATGACTGATATTAAAGAAATCAAGCGCCAATTAGGTAGCCACTTTTTCATAGCTTCTTCATACCCCTCTTTCATTTATTGTTTCTAAAAGATAATAAAATAAATTCCTTCTAACAGATATATGTTATTAGAGAAAGAACTTCTACAATTAAGAAGACAACTATATATGAACTTTAAAAGTTATATAATTGTCACGACAACCATTGCTACAAACAGAATGGTCAAATAGTTAAGTGAGTATACAAACATTAAGCGTGCCCATTTCACATCATCTTGCATTTTAAAACCTGCTAACCCTAAAACCAACCATCCTATATTGAGAACAGTAGCTAAAATTAAAAACGGGATTCCTAATGCAAATAAATAAAATGGTAATGGCAATAGACATGCAACCCAAACAACCATTTGTCGCTTGGTGATTGCAAATCCATGAACAACAGGGAGCATTGGAATTCCTGCGGCTCTATACTCTTCCACACGTTTCATTGCAAGCGCCAGAAAATGTGGCGGTTGCCATACAAACATGATAATAAATAAAATCCAAGCAACACTATGTAAATTAGCATCTATTGCAGCCCAGCCGATTAATGGCGGTACTGCTCCAGAAATACTTCCAATTACTGTATTTAAAGTATAAAGTCTTTTTGACCACATCGTATATAAAATAACGTATGAGATAATACCGATTAACCCAATAACAGCAGCAGTTATTGTTGTAAACGCTAATATCCCTGTGCCAATTACTGTCAACAACAGACCTAAAGCTAACACTTGTGATGGTTGAACTTTACCCGTCACAGTAGGTCTTTGTTTCGTTCTATCCATTAAATGATCTATATCTCGGTCAATATAATTATTTAGACTACAAGAACCTGCAATAATTAGTGCTGATCCAATTAAAGTTAAAAGAACAACATCTATATTTTCGAAAAAACCTACACCTGAAAAATACATGGCGAGCCATAATCCGGTAAATGTCGTAATTAAATTAGAATTAACAATCCCTATTTTAATTAGAGCAAGAAAGTCCTTCCAAACGCTTGTCTCGTGTAAATGATGTTGAGTGCTTTGCTCCAACATATTTGTTTCGTCCAGCGTCCTCGTATTAGACATTCAAATTCCCCCCTTCGGTTAATTTCTAATAGTATTACTTTTCACTTCAGTATAATAATATGATGCTCAATTCTAGTAAAATCAAAGCATTTTAACTGTTATGTAGTATTACTTAGAACAGATTTAAATACGTAGTGTGAATTTATTAACTGTTTATGCTCAACTTTGAGTCAGCCAAATAGTATCACTGTATATTAAATCACATTTCGAGATGGTTTTGTGAATTTTTTTTGAATAAATTTTGTTTTTTTTTTGTCCATTATAATTCAAGCCAAAAAAATTAGTAATTCGTTCACAAATTTGTGTTATTTTATCCATATTATTTACATAAAAGCTATTATAAACACTATGTGTGTAGGGTTTAACAAACTTTATATGTCCCTATTTCATTAACAATTACCTTTCCTCTGATACAACAAGATCAAACACTCTTTTCATGAAAGGATATGAGCAAAAACTTTTTTAATATATAATTTGACTATTTTCATTATTATACATCCCACATGTCAGAAATATTACTATGCATTTTTCCTTTGCTATTTATACGTATTTTCGCTATCATAAAGTTTGGTTATTTGCTTAAGTGACTGTTATTTCATTTCTTACATATGAAGGTGATATAGTGAACAAAAGATTAAAATTATTTGCGGTCTTAACGACCATCGGTATGCTCTTTATATTAATAGGAGGTGCCCTTGTAACAAAAACAGATTCAGGTATGGGGTGCGGAAAATCATGGCCTTTATGTGAAGGCGAAGTAATCCCTAGTAATATTTCACCTGAAAAAGTCATCGAATTAAGTCATCGTGTCGTCTCAGGCACAGTAGGAATAATGGTTCTAATCCTCTCTATTTGGTCATGGAGAACGATTGGGCATATAAGAGAAACGAAGCCTTTAGCTATTATTTCATTTGTATTCTTATTAATGCAAGCTTTAATTGGTGCAGCTGCTGTCATGTGGGGACAATCATCATTTGTATTAGCCTTACACTTCGGTATATCATTAATTTCTTTTGCTTCGGTTCTATTGTTAACATTGCTCATCTTTGAAGTTGATAAAAAGTTTGATGCTGAAAAAATAGTCATCGCATCTAAAATGAAATGGCATATATATGCAGTAACGATTTATAGTTATTTAGTAGTATATTCTGGAGCATTAGTCCGACATAAAAGCGCAAGCCTAGTCTGTAAAGATTGGCCATTGTGCAATAATAATAATGCCTGGGGGTTGCCTACGACGAGCCATGAATGGATACAAATGGGCCACAGGTTTGCAGCAGGAATAATCTTCATTTGGATTATCTTTATTACAATGAGGGCATTAAAACATCATAAACACCAACGAGTTATTACATGGGGATGGGTTATCGCTTGCACACTCGTAATATTACAAGTTATCACTGGTGCCATCATCATATTTAGTAAATTAAATTTGATAGTTGCATTATTACATGCATTATTTATCTCATGTTTATTCGGTGTATTAAGTTATTTAGTTTTATTAGCATCTAGAAGTACCAGGAATGAGAAGCTACAAGTAAAAGATTAAATATTTATTAGAGTTTAAAAAAGGTCTGACTAAACACCTACATTTCTGCATATAAGACTAGGAGAAGTCTTATATGCACTATGATAGCGTAAAGTCAGACCCTTTTGTTTTATTAATGTTACATAGCTATTGTGATAGTTCAATTAATAAATCTTCTGTTTGAATTGCTTCACCAGATGATACATGTATAGCCGTTACTGTACCAGCAAACGGTGCTTGTACAGTTGTTTCCATCTTCATAGCTTCAGTGATCAATAAATGGTCACCTTTATTGACTTTCTCCCCTTTTTCAACTAACACTTTTAAAACAGTACCAGGCATAGAGGCTCCGAGGTGATTCGGATTGTTTTTATCCATTTTTGATTTAGTAGCAACCGTAGATTTTACATTTTCATCTTTGATAATTACCTCACGTGGTTGACCATTTAACTCGAAATAAACGATACGAGTTCCGTCAGCTTGTGGCTGTCCGATGGAAACTAATTTGACAATTAAAGTTTTACCTTGTTCTATCTCTACCTCAATTTCTTCGCCAAGGCGCATACCGTATAAAAATGTTGGAGTATCTAGTTTTGAGACATTGCCAAACTGTTCTCCTGTTTTAATGTAATCCATAAACACTTTTGGATATAATGCATATGCGATGGCGTCAAAATCAGTTACTTGCCTATTTAATGTATGGAATAGCTGTTCTTTTATCGCAAAAAAATCAACTGACTCAATATGTTCACCCGGTCTATCAGTTATTGGTTCACGTCCTTTTAGAATTAAGCGTTGTAATTCTTTCGGAAATCCACCATAAGGCTGACCTAATGACCCAGAAAACAACTCAACTACAGAATCAGGGAAATCTAACGTTTCTCCTCGTTCATATACATCTTCTTCAGATAAGTTATTTTGCACCATATACAGCGCCATATCACCAACAACTTTAGAAGATGGGGTAACTTTAACAATATCACCAAACATATCATTTACTCTTCGATACATACGTTTGACTTCTTCCCATCTTTCTCCAAGTCCCACAGCTTTAGCTTGTTGTTGTAAATTACTATATTGACCACCTGGCATTTCATGAACATATACTTCTGAATGTGGAGCTTTCATCCCACTTTCAAAATCTTGGTAATAATTTCGGACACCTTCCCAATATTGAGACAACTGTTCTAAACCATTGATGTCTGCTGTTGGCATTCTGTCAGATCCTTCTAATGCATAATATAGCGTACTTGCACTAGGTTGACTCGTTAATCCTGCCATTGAGCCCATAGCTACATCTACAATGTCAACCCCAGCATCTATTGCTTTTGAATACATCAAAATTCCATTACCACTCGTATCATGCGTATGTAAATGGATAGGAATATCAATTGTTTCTTTCAGGGATGAAATTAGTTCATAGGCTGCCTGAGGTTTTAACAATCCTGCCATATCTTTAATGCCTAATATATGTGCACCTGATTGCTCTAACTCTTTAGCAAGGTTTTTATAATATGTTAAATCATACTTTGTACGAGTTGGATCAGTAATATCACCTGTATAGCAAATTGCTGCTTCGGCGATCTTGCCGTTTTGACGAACTGAGTCAATCGCAAGCCTCATTCCTTCTACCCAGTTTAGACTATCAAATATTCTAAAAACATCAATTCCTGCATGAGATGACTTCTCTACGAATTCACGTATTACATTATCTGGATAATTTTTGTAACCAACTGCATTTGATGCTCGGAGTAGCATCTGAAATAGTACATTCGGTACTTTTTCTCTTAATGTTAATAAACGTTCCCACGGATCTTCTTTCAAGAACCGATACGCCACATCAAATGTCGCTCCTCCCCACATCTCCATTGAAAATAAATCAGGAATTAAGCGAGCCGTTGGTTCAGCAACTTGCTTTAAATCATTTGTACGGAATCTTGTTGCTAATAAAGATTGATGAGCATCACGGAAAGTGGTATCTGTGAGTAACACTTGCTTTTGCTCTTGAATCCAATGAACAAGTCCGTCAGCACCAAAATCATTAAGAATTTGCTTTGTACCTGATGGCATTGGTTCTGAGTTCTTTAATTTAGGAATTAGAGGTTTATCAAATACTGGCTTCTTTCTTTTTTCTACTCCTGGGAAACCATTGACAGTCACCGTGCCAATATATGAAAGCATTTTAGTTCCTCTATCTTTTCGCTTCGGAAATACAAATAATTCTGGTGACGTATCTATAAATGAAGTGTCATATTCACCTGTCAGGAATTTTTGGTGTTTAACTACGTTTTCTAAAAATGGTATATTTGTTTTTATACCACGTATTCGAAATTCTCTTAAATTTCGAACCATTTTTGCAGCAGCTTGTTCAAAAGTTAAAGCCCACGTTGATAGCTTGACTAAGAGTGAATCGTAATGGGGTGTAATAACCGCCCCTTGAAATCCATTACCCGCATCTAGGCGCACTCCAAATCCTCCGCCAGATCGATATGCCATAATCTTACCTGTATCTGGCATGAAGTTATTTAATGGATCTTCCGTTGTAACACGAGATTGGATTGCAAAGCCATGAGTAATAATTTGCTCTTGACTAGGAATCCCTACTTTATCACTATGAAGCCCTTGTCCCCCAGCTATAAGAATTTGCGATTGGACAATATCAATACCTGTTATCATCTCAGTTATTGTATGTTCAACCTGCACTCTAGGATTGACTTCAATAAAATAGAACTCTCCTCCCGACACTAGAAATTCAACTGTACCAGCATTTATATAATCAACATTCTTCATTAGTTTTACAGCGGCCTGACAAATATCATCTCTTAGCTTTTCTGACAAACTAATACTAGGTGCAATTTCTACAACCTTTTGATGGCGACGCTGTACAGAACAATCCCGTTCGAACAAATGAACAATATTACCCTCATGATCCCCTAGTATTTGTACTTCAATATGCTTTGGAAGTTCTATCAGTTTTTCTACGTATACTTCATCATTACCAAAAGCAGCCTTCGCTTCAGATTTCGCACGGTCGTAAGATTCTTTGACTCCTGCTTCACTGCGAACAATTCTCATCCCACGTCCACCACCACCTAAAGAAGCCTTAATGATAATTGGATAACCATGGGTTTCACCAAATAACTCCACATCTTCAACACTATTAACTGGACCATCACTACCTGGGATAACAGGAATATCAGCTAAAACAGCTTGCTCTCTTGCTTTTACCTTGTCTCCAAACATATCTAAGTGCTTCGATTGAGGCCCGACAAATATAATCCCTTCTTCCTCACATCGCCTAGCAAAATTAATATTCTCAGACAAAAATCCATATCCAGGGTGAATTGCGTCAATATTGTTAGTTTTTGCAATTTCAATAATGTTTTCTATATCCAGATATGCGTCAATTGGTTTTTTTCCTTCACCTACAAGATAAGCTTCATCTGCTTTATATCGATGAAATGATCCAGTATCTTCCTTTGAATAAATGGCTACAGTACGAATGTTTAGTTCTGTACAAGCTCTAAATACACGGATCGCAATTTCTCCACGATTTGCTACTAGTAGTTTCTTGATGCGACGATTTGTTTTCATTGTTTTCCCCCTTGACTGTGTAAGTATAATAAGTTATGAAAAAATAGTGCAACAGTGTTAGCACATATTGTGACATACGATGGACTTAATATGAAATTGGTTTTCGGAAAGTTTGTTGGTGCTTAATTGGTTGCTCATTCATTTCTTTTGATTTTTCCAATTGACGATTAACAAACATCGATATATTAACTAGAATTCCCATTGAAATCATTAATAATAAAAATGATGACCCACCGTAACTAATAAAAGGTAGTGGAACACCTGTAATCGGAATTAAGCCAGTTACCCCGCCTAAGTTAATGAAGGTTTGAATACCTATCATTGACGAAATGCCAATAGCAAGTAAACTGCCAAACGGATCGTTGCTTTTTCGAGCAATAAGAAATCCCTTTAGGATAATAAACAATAATAAAAATAACACAAAGGTAACTCCAAACATTCCTAACTCTTCTGCGATAATAGCCATAATAAAGTCTGTATGAGATTCAGGTAAATAACCAAACTTCTGAATACTTTCTCCAAGGCCTAAACCATTTAAACCTCCGGACCCTATAGCTATGTACGAATTAACTAGCTGGTAGCCACCACCAACTATATCCTCATTTGCAAACGGATCTAAATAACCATAAAGTCGCCCCAGCCTTTTTTCTGTGAAAATCTGATTCGAGAAAATAACGAATATAGGTGTAATTAAAATTAAGCCCGCTAGAGCTAACATACCTAGTTTAATTAAATTTTTTATCCCCATACCAGATGACATAATTATTGTGGTCGCAATCATAGCAATTATAGTAGCTGTCCCAATATCAGGCTGAAGAACAACCAAAATACAAATAAATCCCACAAAAATTATGGGTGGCAACACTGCCCTATCAAATTGATTTATGTATGATTGCTTTTTTGAATATGCTGCAGCTAGATATATAATGACAGCCATCTTAGCAAACTCTGATGGTTGTAATCGAATAATACCTAGCTTTATCCAACTTTGGGCATTACCAGCTGTGTGACCCAAAAAGAATACAAATATTAACAAGGCAATAATACCTAACACAATACCTTGAAGAATCTTTTTTGATGCATAGGCTTTATATGGAAAGATCATGGTGGATAGAAATGCTATTAAGCCAATTATTAGCCATTTCTTTTGTTGCTGAAAAAAAAAGTCACTTTGCCCACCGGTATATTCATCATACCTTGTTACCGATATAACAGTACTGGAACTATATATCATCAATAATCCAAAGACACTCAATAGCAACACAGCAACTACAATTGAATAATCATATGATTTGAACATTTTTTTTATCATATATCCTCTTCCTAACTACATATTAATACAAAATCTTTTATAATTATTATTCTCCATTAAACTACGAAAAACCTTTGACGTTTTGTTAAAAACTGAATATTCTAAGATATGTAGTGTTTACAAAAAAACTCAAACCATCATTATAGTTTGAGTTAATGCATATTATTTTTTCGTCGATGCTTCGTGTAGGGAAGAAAGCTCCTTCTCTAATTGATCCAGCAACTCTTTACCCTGTTGTTCTTCTATAAGCCTTAATCTTACTGCAAAATCTATTTCTCTAGATAACCCAAACATTTGCGTATCTAGTACTTCTTCATATAATGGACACTGCGGCATCGTTAAGTTATCCATTTGAACTTTTATTAACTTCAATATTTTTGCAGCATCAGCTTTTAAGAGACTGTATGCTTTTTCACGTTCATTTGTTGCAATTTCAGCCGTCAAAATTAATCCCTCCGTTCACGAGCGACTACCCCAATCCTATCTATAAATATTACCGTGAAAAAAGGAAAAAAGCAAGAAAAAAGCGATTATTCAATACTAAAATATACTTAACTTGAATGTTGAGGAAAGTATTTCTAGCATCTTTAGTCCAGCAATGCTATTACCTTTATCATCTAAAGATGGTCCATAGATACCAATTCCAAATTTATTCGGTAATACTGCAAGAATTCCTCCAGAAACCCCACTCTTCGCAGGTAAGCCTATTTTGATTGCAAACTCTCCAGATGCATTATACATTCCACAAGTAACCATAAAAGTTTTACATATTCTCGCTATGCGTGCAGGAATGATTCTCTCTCCGGTGCATGGATTGGTGCCATCAAACGCAAAAACTAATGCTATTTTCGCTAATTCAGTACAATTAATATTTATTGCACATTGTTTAGTGTATACATCCAATAACTGTTCAATATCTCCATTAATGATCCCATGTTCTTTCATATAGTAACCTAAAGACCGATTAAGATATGCTGTATGAAACTCTGAATCTGCAACCTCAGATGAAAAGGAGATATGATCATCACCTGTAAGCTTACGGACAAATGATATAAAATTATTAATTTGTTCACTTGCTGTGCTACCACTAATCATGTTAGTTACGGCTAAAGCACCTGCATTAATCATTGGATTTAAAGGCTTGGAAGGAACTGTTGTTTCTAGCTTAGCAATTGAATGAAAGGGATCACCAGTTGGCTCCATCCCCACTTTAGAAAAAACATAGTTTTCTCCATGCTCCATTAAGGCTAAAGCTAAACTAATAACCTTTGATATACTTTGCAATGTAAACCTTTTATTCACATCTCCAGCAGAATTGCACGTACCATCAGGATAATATAGAGCTATAGCTAAATCTTCTTTATTAGCTTTAGCTAACGCAGGTATGTATGCTGCAACATTTCCATACTGTATACATTCTCTAGCTGCATTAACAGTTCGCTCTAATTCACTAGCGGATTTACAAGCCATACTATCTCTCCTTAGTTTCTCACTGTTAGTGTATCTTTATCTTGTCCAGGTCTGAACGATTCATGATGTACTGATGACAATTATTTAAAAACACGCTATACTTTTGCTAATGAAATAAGTAGAAAGGTTGATTCTAGTGACATCAATTGTAATGATAGAAGGCAATGTAGCATTTAACATCACACTTGATCCCGCAGTATGGATATTTGATGACAGACGAATAGATTTAAAATCATTCTTTACTTCAAATAAAGAGGCAGATAAGTCAGAAAGTAATGTAACAAATGTCTCAAAACAATGGGAACGTGAAATCCGCGAAGGGGCAATTTCACCACCTACATTACAAACGGAAAAAAAATTTGACAAGGAAAAAGTTTTAACTGGTTCATTCGGTATTTTACTAAAACATTTTTTAGAAAATGCTGAGCCGCTACAAAATGCTACATCATTGAATATAGTTACTCACACAGAAACAATTACAATCTCACTCTCACAAGCTGAAGATGCTATTTTAGCTTTTTCCAACAACGGAGAGCCTTTAAAAGATAATGGACCAATACATATATATTTTGCTGATGGGTCTAACGAGGAAAAGCCGATCACACATATAAGAAAGTTTATTGTTAAATAAAACTGTTTCCGACATTTATTGAGAAGCACAAGGTCTTACATTGGGTCCGTAGCATTCTTGCTGTTGTGTAACGATGATAATCATATATATCATCAACAAGCTAGCATGAAAAAATGCACGTAGAGCAAAAGAAAAAGTGGCTAAATGATTGCTATAAACAATTGGAGCACCATCTTAAATAGATGGTGCTCCTTCATAATATATCAGCTGCTAATTGCGCTATTTTTGAACGTTCTCCTTTTATAAGTTTCACATGCCCTGCAATTCTTTCATTTTTAAACTTTTCTACGACATAAGTTAAGCCATTATTGTATTCATCCAAATAAGGATGATCTATTTGCTCAGGATCGCCCATAAGTACAATCTTACTTCCTTCTCCTACTCTTGTTAAAATTGTTTTAATTTCATGCTTCGTTAAATTTTGAGCTTCATCAATAATGATGAACTGTTCTGGTATACTTCTTCCACGTATATAAGTTAGTGCTTCCACTTCAATTGATCCTAACCCTGCAAGAATCGCATCTAATTCACCAGGTTTCTTTGTATTAAATAAGTATTCTAAATTATCATATATGGGCTGCATCCACGGTCGCAGTTTCTCTTGTTTTTCCCCAGGTAGAAAACCAATATCTTTGCCAACAGGTACAATTGGTCTTGCAACTAATAATTTTTTATATATACATAAATCCTCTGTTTGTAAAAGTCCCGCTGCTAACGTAAGTAACGTCTTACCTGTCCCCGCTTTTCCAATTAATGTAACGAGTGATATATCTTCTCTTAGCAATAATTCTAAAGCCATCATCTGCTGAACATTACGAGGCTTAATCCCCCAGACATGTTCTTGTAAAAATACCATTTTGCTAATTTTTTGCTCTTTCTCATTAATCATCCCAACTGCAGATGCTGATCCACCAGATGAGTCCTTCATAATAATAAATTGGTTTGGGTAGAATTGATTACTACTATATTCAGCTAATGTTAGATCACCTTTATTATAAAACTGTTGAAAATCCTCGGTGCTTGCAAATAAATCAGTAAAGCCTGAGTAAATATGACCGATATCAACTACTCTATCACTTAAAAAGTCTTCCGCATTTAACCCCAACACATCCGCTTTTACTCTAACTAAAGCATCTTTACTAACTAGGATGACTAACCTGCCATTTTCTTTGTTTTGTTCCTCAATTGATAAATTTTTGGCAACTGCCAATATGCGATTATCATTTGTTTTTTCGACAAAAATATCTTGTAGTTGCTGAAAAGAACGGTGATTCAATTCAATTCTAAGAACACCACCATTCTCTAATAAAATCTTTTCATGTAGTTTCCCACTTAATCGAAAGCTATCCACTAACTTAGATACTTGTCTTGCATTTCTCCCAACTTCATCCATATAGCGTTTTTTTGAATCAACTTCTTCTAAAACAACTGCTGGGATGACAACTTCATTATTTCCAAATGAAAAAATTGAATGTGGGTCTTGAAGTAAAACATTTGTATCTAACACGTAGATCTTATCCAACCCTCCGCCTCCCTGTATGGATATAATTCAGTTCTATCAGATACATCAGAACCTCTTATCGTATGTGTTCAAAGAGTACCTTCAATATCGTGTTAAACTATTAGACGGCTTGATAAAATATATGTCTGGACGTATAAAGATAGAAGGTTAAATAAACAATAAAATCAAATTGTTTATCACAAAGAATATATAAGCTATTCAAATTCAAAATCTAAGGAGTGATAACGATGACAAACAAACTACTCATAACTATTGTTATCGCATTATTCACATTAATAGGCTGTACCATAAATCAACAAACAAATGATAATCAGAATTCACCTGAAATGATAAATGTTAAAAATACAACAAACGAAACGAAGGAAATAAAAAATGGGCAGGAAGCGGCTAAACATTTAGTGGATTTAGCTAGTAGCATACCTAATGTTAATGATGCAACAGCTGTTGTATTAGGTGAATTCGCTGTTGTAGGAATCGATGTCAATTCACAATTAGATAGGTCCAAAGTTAGTACGATTAAGTACTCAGTCGCTGAAAGCTTAAAAAAAGACCCTTACGGTGCAAATGCCATTGTAATTGCAGATCCAGATACGAACGTTAGGTTAAAACAAATGGCAGCAGATATAAGGAATGGTCACCCTATTAAAGGAATTATGGATGAACTAGCTGCAATCGTTAATAGAGTCATGCCTGAAGTTCCCAACGACCTTATCGAAACAAACAGAAAAATAGATCCAACAAAAAAACCAAATAGAGAACTTAACGACAAAGACAAACAGGAGCTGGAAAAGGAACAAATTGAGGAATCTGAAGAGCAACAAAACTAATCATATTATGTAAAAAGGCAGGGGGCGGTCGAGTGTTCCCTGTCCCCTGTCTACAATGCTTACCTACCGTCCACTCTACTGTTGAGTTAGCTAAATCGTGTCCAACTCAAAAGGCCATATATAATTAATCCTACTTTTTCAAAGCATCCATTACTTGTTTATCTAGTTTTGCAGCTGCTTTTTCATCATAGGTTTTTTCATACTTAGGTTCCTTTGTAATTTTTGAACCATAAAACATAACATCTCGAACTTCAGAAATTTGAATCTCTACTCGTGCAAGCTTTAGTGGTATACCTTCTATTTTATTTTCCTTTACAGAAGCATGCCCTGAAATAGCATACGTTGATTCATTGGCAATGACATTCATAACAACGAGTGAATTTTGGCTCATATTTTCCAACATTCTTGACCTATTATCTACCGCAAAATAAATGCGTTTTTCATCTGGGGCAAAAACCCATGAAATAGCGCTTACAATAGGACCTCCACTTTCATGATCTACTGTGGCGATAGTCACGAAACGTTCCTTCTGTAATGCCATAAACAAAGGCTCAATTAGCTTTAGTTCAACTTGATTTGCCATAAAACACCTCCAAAGTTATATATACAATAATCTTACCTTTTTTTGTGGTAAGATAAAACTATAATAAATTATTATTATTTAATGAGGTGCTTTAATGAAAGTGAAATGTGTCCTTTGTGACCAGATAAATACAATTGATGATGATTCAATGCAGGCAAAACGCCTTAGAAACAGACCAATTCATACATATATGTGTGATGCTTGTTATGTTCGTATAGAAGAAAAAACAAACATGAGGCTTGCTACTGGGAATTTTCATCTATACCGTGACAAAAAAACAGAGGACGAGTGGTAGACAAAAAAGCTTGAAAAAGTTGAACTGAACAGGGAGTCAACTCAATAAAGAGTGAAATGAACTAAAACTGATCATCCTTTGCTATACAAAAGGAGCAGCATCCCGCTCTACATACAGAAAAGGTGACTCATAAGTAATGAGCCACCTTTTCTTTATTCATTAGGATAATTAATATACTTTTCAGGTTCTAGTTCAATTTGATCTATCATGACGTGAATTAACTCTATAGGAAATCGATTTTTGAAATCACTTCCATTTTGTGAGTAACTTATATAGTACATGACTTCATCTTTAGTAACAGAAATATTTGATAGTCCATGTTCATCCACTAATATACTTGTAAAAAGTGCGTATGTATCTTGAGCAGCAGAATCATTTTTTCTCGAATCTGCAACGACTTTAATACTTAACCAATTATACAAGGCATCTTGTAACGATTTCATGTTTGCACATCCTAGGAATTAGTATTTGCTTTGTGCTTTTTTGCTTGATTTAATCTAATTTTATATATAATTAAAATAACCGCTGCAAAAAACAACCCTTCAGCCATTGGTAAAAATGCCCCGAAAAAAGTTAACACTGTACAACCTAATGCTAAAAAAGCATAAATCACAATATTTTTTAACAAAGGTAGTTTTTTAGCAAAGCCCAGCTTATATACAACAATACTTAATGCAAAAATCGTTATGTATAATAGCCACATGCCCAATTCTGGATTGTCATCTACTTGATATAATGAGGCAAAAAATGACAGCCTTGAAGAAACATCAATTTCCATTTCAAATCCCTCCTTACATTAAGAAAGCAATATCGCCTCTTCTCCCACAAGAATAGAATCACTTAGTTTAAACATACGTTTTCCATTAGACTAAGGAGGCAATTACTTAGTGGGTCAAGGAATTAAGCCATACGATAAAATTGCATAACATAAGCCAAGTGACTGATACAATTTATAATGCAATTATACCAGCCACAAGACCAATTTCATACTATATTGAAAACGAATAACATGTTTACTATTTAGCTGTTCATTTCAGCATATTTCTTTTTCTTCGCTATTTTCTCTCGCTCATTTTTATTTAAAAGTTTTTTACGCAAACGAATAGATTCAGGTGTGATTTCACAATACTCATCATCATTTAAATACTCTAAAGATTGTTCAAGTGACATAATACGTGGTTTTTTCATCGTTGTTGTTTGATCCTTTGTTGCTGAACGTACGTTAGTCATCTGTTTTTGTTTACATATATTCACAACTAGATCATTCTCACGGTTATGCTCACCAACAATCATACCTTCATATACTTCTGTACCTGGCTCTACGAAGATTGTGCCGCGATCTTCTACCCCCATTATACCATATGATGACGCTTTGCCTTTTTCCATTGAAACGAGAACACCTTGTCGTCTTCCACCAACTTGTCCTTGCTGCATTGGTTGATAGCTATCAAAGGAATGGTTAAGAATCCCAAATCCTCTAGTAAGAGAAAGAAATTCAGTAGTATAACCTATTAAACCACGAGCTGGTACCATGAAAACCAACCTTACTTGACCATTTCCATTATTAATCATATCGAGCATTTCACCTTTACGAGCGCCAATTGACTCGATAATCGATCCAGTATGTTCATCTGGGACATCGATTTGAACACGCTCTACTGGTTCGCATCTTACACCATCGATTTCCCTTACGATAACTTCAGGTTTCGACACTTGTATTTCATATCCTTCACGACGCATATTTTCAATTAAAATTGATAAGTGCAGCTCACCTCTACCAGATATAATCCATGCATCTGGTGATTCAGTATTTTCTACACGGAGACTTACATCTGTTTGCAACTCAGCAAGCAATCGTTCTTCTATTTTCCTAGCTGTTACAAACTTACCTTCTCTTCCTGCAAAAGGGCTATTGTTCACAAGAAATGTCATCTGTAATGTCGGCTCATCAATTCGTAACACCGGTAACGCTTCTTCATGATCAAATGGACAAACTGTTTCACCTACATTTATGTCCTCCATTCCAGACACTGCAACAAGGTCTCCAGCTTTTGCTTCATTAATCTCAATGCGCTTCAACCCCGAGAAACCGAACATCTTTGTCACACGAAACTGCTTCACAGATCCATCGAGTTTCATAAGAGATACTTGTTGACCAACTTTCATAGTACCTCTAAATACTCTACCGATACCTATACGTCCTACATAGTCATTATAGTCTAATAATGCCACTTGAAATTGAAGTGGTTCATCACTATTATCAATTGGGGCAGGAATATATTTAAGAATTCCTTCGAATAACGCCTTCATATCCTCATCTTGTTTTTCAGGGTTTGTACTTGCAGTTCCATTTATCGCTGAAGCATATACCACTGGAAAATCAAGCTGTTCTTCATTTGCTCCAAGCTCAATGAATAAATCAATCACTTCGTCAACAACCTCTTCAGGTCGTGCGAAATCTCTATCTATTTTATTAACTACAACAATTGGTGTTAAATTCTGCTCAAGTGCTTTTTTCAAAACGAATCGAGTCTGTGGCATACACCCTTCGTAGGCATCTACAACAAGTAACACACCGTCAACCATTTTCATAATACGTTCAACTTCTCCACCAAAATCAGCGTGACCAGGTGTATCTAATATATTTATTCGACAATTATTATAATTAATCGCAGTATTTTTTGCTAAAATAGTTATACCACGCTCGCGCTCCAAATCATTTGAATCCATGGCACGATCTTCAACTTGTTCATTTACTCGAAAAGTACCTGCTTGTTGTAATAATTTATCAACGAGCGTCGTTTTTCCATGATCAACATGGGCAATAATCGCTATATTTCGTATATCTTGACGAATAGTCAACGTCTTCAACTCCTAAATTTGATGTTCATATTTTACCTTGACAAAAAACCAACTAGGCTATTATATCACATTCATAGTAGAAAAGATGGATATTTTTCTGTACACTAAAGGTGTAAGTATTAATTAAGCTCAATTTGAGACTTTTTATTGGGGGTTTTTTAACAAATATGAAAAAACTCAACCTCACTATGTTATTATTCGCTATTCTCGCAACTATTTGCATCATGTCTGTCGGAATATTTATTGCTGAACAAAATCTTATTGGTATTATTACAGCGAGTATTAGTTTTGTTTTAGCAATGGGATTCGGGTTTGTGACAAAGAAGAAAATGCGTGAGCAAGGAAGGTTATAACGGAAGGCTTAAGCTCCTACTATCGGTTTTGACAAACTTTAAACAAACTGGAAGTAAATCCATTCCACCCATACGACTAGTATCAAAACGGGTGGAATGGAAATGAGGCTATATGATTGAATATGTGAATTAACAACGTCGTCAAACTAATATCAAGAATTTAACAACGTATTAATAAGACCATTGGAACAGGCCTCGTACACGAAGGGTAGATTTAACCCTCATTCAGTTTATACTTTTGCAACATTCTGTTATGTAAATTGCTACTACTTGCAAATATACTATTTTCTTCTAGAAATGAAATTTCTTCTCCTTTTACAGTTGTTACAACTCCACCTACCTCATTTAATATTACAATACCTGCAGCGAAGTCCCAAGGTGACAACCTCATTGTAATGTATCCATCTAACCTTCCAGCAGCAACATACGCCATTTCTAGCGCGGCAGAGCCATAAGAACGCGTTCCTCTTGCGTCTTTTACGATGGGAGATAGAATAGCATGATCGATGCGCCAGTTTTCTGTTACCCAAGTAGCATTGATTCCAATGATTGCTTCATGGATTGGCGTGTCTTTCAACGGTGATAACAAGATGTTATTTAAATATGCACCATGACCTTTTCTTGCATGAAAAAGCTCATCACTAACAACATCATAAATAAGACCGATCATACCTACACCATTTTCATAAATGCCTATTGAGATACAAAAATTTCTTTGCTGATGCACGAAATTAATCGTCCCGTCTATTGGATCAATAATCCAAACAGTACCATTCAATGTTTTAACTTCATTACCAAATCCTTCTTCACCTAACACATAATGAGTAGCGTATTTGTTGTTTATTTTTTTTATAAAAAATTGCTCTATTTCTCGATCAATATCAGTCACTAAATCATTAGGATTTGATTTTGTATGTATACCTACTTGTTTCGTAAACGAATTGCGTATAACAGTACCAGCTTCTTTGATCCACTTCTTCGCGCTTTGATCTATCTCATCCCAATTGTTACTCATTAAGAGCGGCCTCCCTATTTCATTAGTATAACTTTTACCATTCAGCATACAGAAAACACCAGCTTCATTCAAGCCTTACTTAAACTGTACAAGAAAAACACCAACAGTTATACTAATTGGTGTTTTTCTATGGATGTTTTTTACATGATTGTAGTTACTCCATCTAAGAATTAACTCGGCTAAAGCGTGTAAACATAGCCCCTTTTCTTCTATAAAACAAGGAAAGCCGTTTAATATCCTACTTATTTGGTCAAACAATTTACACTAAATTTAACAAAAGAGCATTTATTTATACCATCCTAATGACACTAATTCTTCTCGTATTTGTTCTAAACGCTTTAAACACTCATTTTTTTCAGGTACATTTTTTTCCACAATGGCTTCATAAAGTGTCAACAACTCATAATCTAATTCCAACCGTAAAACCGCTAATCGCTGTTCATTATCACTACGCTTCAAAGATTTCATTACTTGTTTCAAGTAAATGCACCCCCTCGGTTTATACTGTTAGTACTCACTTCAGAATGATTGTATTTGAATTTGTTGTTATATCTTTATGTTGATCTAGATGTCTATGGAACAAAAATGTGTGTAGACCTATTATGTTAGATAGAATTTGTATACATGATTTATGGTAAAATAAGATTTGTTATAAATTCTTGAATGAAGATATTTTGTAAGGAGTGTAATTATGAATTTTCAAGGCTTTTCAGCAGATGAATTTGAGACTTTTATGATTCCTGAATTAGATGATCGAATGACAGCCATAAAGCAATTAATTAGACCAAAATTTGAATTTATCGGCACCCATTTTGTCCCTTCTCTTACAACGCTAACTGGGAATGAGATGTTTTTTCATGTGGCCAAACATGCTCGTCGAACTAAAAACCCACCTAATGATACTTGGGTAGCCTTTTCAAGTAATGCCAGAGGATATAAAATGCTACCACACTTCCAAGTTGGCCTGTGGGGGAGCCATTTATTTATCATATTTGCAGTTATCTATGAGTACCCATATAAGGAGAACTTAGGAAAAACACTTGCAGAACAATATCATGAGCTTAAAAAACAAATTCCAAACAGCTTTGTTTGGTCAACAGATCATACAAAACCTACTGCCACAGCTCAAGAAAATTTAACTGATGAGCAAATACTACATATGTTTAACAGGCTACAAACGATCAAAAAGGCAGAAATATTATGCGGAGTTCATATTGACAAAGATGATGTGATAAATATAAATGGGAAACAGTTACTTAACACCATTGACACCACTTTTAAAACGCTTATGCCGTTGTATAAATTAGCAACGTCATCTTCCACCGTTCTTTCAAAATAATGAAGATATAATAAGAGTTTGAAGTGTGCTTGAGAACTTTTAGCTTCGGCTTTTTGCCAAGCACATCTGTTGATGCTTGGCCCCATAGCAAAATATTTATAGGGCCAGGCAATATTTACATAGAAGATGATAATTTTTTATAACTTACCCAAATGTACTAATTAATAAAAATATTAACAATATGAGCCTTACATTTTAATAAAGGCATCATTAGTAATAGCTTCTTTTGCCTTTTTTACGGTATGGTATGAGGAGTACCCACTAATTTCTTCAAATTCTTTACATAATTTCTTTTCTTCAGCTTTACTCGGTACAATTTTTTTAAATACTCGATACGCTGCCATAAGTTTTTCTTTTTCAATGCCTTTTTCATAGGCATGTTCGATTGTCTCGAAAAACCTTACTACGTCAACAATTTCATTCGTGTTCCAATCATACGATATTGGATATTGATAATCCAATGGTATTCCCCCTTAATGTTAATCATGTTAGCCTATATTAGTTTCCCCATGTTTGTCGAATTTGTTCTGCCTCATTAATAATACGATCAAAAAGTTCACTTACAGGAGGAGAATCGTTTATTAGACCCATCACTTGACCAGCCCATGCAAAACCTTCATCGATGTTCCCTTCATAGATATAACGTTTATTTGCAGAACCACTTATAAAATCCTTTAATTGATCATAGCCACCATTTGCGCCCTCAAGCTCAACAATTTTTTTCGTCCAATTGTTTGAAATAGCTCGTGCTGGCGCCCCTATGGATCGTTTTATTACAGTTGTCCCATCCTCTGTTCCTTCTATGAGAGCCTGCTTATATACTTGATTAGCATGAATACATTCTTGTGTAGCAATAAATCTTGTACCCATCTCTATTCCCTCTGCACCTAAACTAAGCGCAGCCATTAACCCCCTACCATCACCTATTCCACCTGAGGCAATAACTGGTATAGACACAGCGTTAACTACTTGTGGAATTAAAACGATCGTTCCTGTATCATTTTTCCCTAAATGCCCTCCACCCTCTTGTCCAACTACCATAACGGCATCTGCACCTAATTGCTCCGCTTTAATTGCCTGCCTTCGAGCTGCGACAAGAACAAGTTTTTTGACATCTACACCTTTTAGTTGTTCAAATATTGGCGTTGGATTTCCACCAGTCATAGAAATAACAGGTACTTTTTCGTTAATTGCCACATCAAGCATATGTGAATAACTTCTTCCGTGTTGACCAATGGCAAAATTAACTCCGAATGGTTTATCTGTTCGTTCTCTAACCTTATCTATCTCTTTCTTTAACTCTTCAGGAGTTTGTAATGACATCGCTGTAATCTGGCCTAACCCACCAGCATTACTTACAGCAGCTGCTAAGTCAGCGTAAGCTAAATAAGCTAACCCCCCTTGAATAATGGGATATTTAATTCCTAATAGTTTTGTTATCTTTGTATCCCAATTCAAATGAACACCTCCTATAAATCCCTGTACTATAATTATTTCGCTTTTCGTAGGGCAAAATCCTTTAACATAGCACAACTACGCAATAATATTATATTAAAAAAATGACCTTATTAAATAGTAAATGTTCTTTTGCTAAGGCTTTTTTCGTATAACTTTCTTGTGTTGTTAGCAAATTAGCACCAGAAAAAGTGGCTTTTCATTGTTAGTCATCGTTGCACAGAAGAATAGATGCCACGAACGTTAATAATTTTATTGTTGAGTTGCTATTACGAAAAGCAACAATTGATGTGAAAACAGCCTACTTAATTCCAAACAAGCCTAAGCGTTTTTTATGCCTTTGTGTCCTATCAAAAAAAATAACAATGTATGTAAACTTAACCAGTACTAAAACAAGATAGTTAACATTAAATTATTTGTTTAGATGGTTAACAAAAACCTTTAACTTTCTAATGACTGATAGTACTATGCAACCCTTTCATAAAGTGATATAATTCTTGTGTTTTATGTAAAAACTAATAACTTATTATTAAAGGCTCTTTTCGTAGAACTTGTTGCTAATCTTTCTCTATATATCAGAACAACTCAATTCGTAAAAGTCTATAAAGATGTAAAGAGTGCCACAACCTGTAGTTGTACATGTTTATATATTAGTAAGAAAAACAACACCCCACGCGAAAGCAGCTTATTAAAAGAGGTGCCATAGAAAGTTGTCCCAAAATAAAACACCATTATTTACTGGTTTAGTAGATCATTCACAAAAAAATCCTCATCAATTCCATATTCCAGGACACAAAAAAGGAAAAGGTATTGAACCAGAGTTTCGCTCATTTATAGGTGATAATGCGTTTTCGATTGACTTAATTAATATTGAACCACTTGACGACTTGCATCAGCCAAATGGCATGATCAAGCAGGCTCAACAATTGGCTGCTGAAGCTTTTCACGCAGATTACACATTTTTCTCTGTTCAAGGTACTAGTGGAGCAATTATGGCTATGATCATGTCGGTATGTGGACCAGGAGACAAAATCATCGTGCCACGTAATGTTCATAAATCAGTTATGTCAGCAATTGTGTTTTCAGGAGCCATACCCATTTTTATACACCCTGAAATTGATAAGAATTTAGGTATCTCTCACGGTATTACCGTAGATGCTGTGTCAAAAGCATTGGAACAGCACCCTGATGCAAAAGGTGTCTTTGTAATTAATCCCACTTATTTTGGAGTGGCTGCAGATTTACAACGTATTGTTGAGGTGGCTCATGAACACAAAGTTCCAGTATTAGTTGATGAAGCTCATGGAGTACATATTCATTTTCATGAAAAGTTACCTTTATCCGCAATGCAAGCTGGAGCAGATATGGCAGCAACAAGTGTTCATAAGCTTGGTGGATCAATGACTCAAAGTTCTATACTGAATATAAAATCAGGGCTCGTTTCAGTGAATCGTGTTCAAGCTATTTTAAGCATGCTTACAACTACGTCAACATCTTATTTATTGCTAGCTTCTTTGGATGTTGCTAGGAAACAGTTGGCTACTAAAGGACATGAATTAATAGAAAAATCCATCGCACTTGCAGAAAAAACAAGGGCGTCTATTAATGAGATTAATCATTTATATTGTGTCGGACATGAAATTGTAGGTACAAAAGCGACATTTGACTATGACCCTACCAAATTAATTATTTCTGTTAAAAATTTAGGAATTACTGGACATGACGTCGAAGTTTGGCTAAGAAAACATTACAATATCGAGGTTGAATTATCTGACCTATACAACATTTTGTGTATTATCACTCCTGGGGATACTGAAGATGATACAGAAATATTGTTGCGAGCATTACGCCATTTAGCAGATGAATATTACCATCAAGCAAAATCAACAAATCCAACTACGGTGTTGTTACCCGATATACCATTATTAGCTCTATCTCCTCGAGATGCTTTTTATGCAGAAACTGAAATTGTTCCTTTTGAGGAGTCTGCTGGAAGAATTAGCGCTGAATTTATTATGGTATATCCTCCAGGAATTCCAATTTTCATTCCTGGGGAAATAATAACAAAGGATAACCTAAATTACGTAATAAAAAACCTAGAGGCAGGTTTACCTGTTCAAGGGCCTGAAGATAATCATCTACTTTCATTAAGAGTCATTAAAGAGCATAAAGCTATACGCTAAACTGAGTTAATGAGGAGAGAAATGTTAAACCATTATCAATATTTTGAAAGTCAATTGATCATATAAAATAACAAGTAAAAACGCTCAGTAAACATCTGAGCGTTTATTTAATGTAATATTTTTGCGAAGCTGATTGTACTAAAGCTCCCGTTAGCACAACAAACATTTGTTACTTAATTGTTATGATATCTTGTGGCAAAGCACCTTCCTGTATCCACTTTTCAATCATCTGATTAAAGAAATTAGGATTCCACAAGGATATTCCGTGACCGACGTTAGGTATAATGATCCCTATGCAATTTTTATTATTTGATACTAAATCTGTTGCTGATTTTTTCATTACTGCTTTTTCCTTTTCACCGACAGAAACTAATATTTTTCCGGTTGCTTTATTAAAATTTTTAGGAATTTCAAATGACATATTTTCTTCTAATATTCTGATAAGTGTATCTAATTTCATCTCAGAACTTTCCTTGTAATATGTTTCAAAGTATTCTTTACCAACGTACAATGTTTTCGCTTGAAGTTTTGAAAAAGATTTATTCTTAACTAATGGAAAAGTTAATTTTATAGAAGGTCTAATCATTTTTCTAACAAATGAATTAGGTCTTACTAATGCACTGTTTATGACCGCATAATTTATCAAATTCGGATTCATACTCAACATTTGTATAGTTACTTGTGCACCTAATGAGAAACCAATAACAATTACTTTTTTACCGTTTGCTATTTTTTCTATTAAATCATTTATTTTTTCTGCACTTAATTGAATTGAAAAGCTTTCCGTATAATTACTTCCCCCTTGTTCCGGTAAATCTATTGTAATGCAATGATAATGACTGAAGTATTGAATTTGTTTTTCCCACATCCAACTGCTTACTCCACCACCGTGCAAAAATACCATTAATGAAGCATTCTTATCCCCAGATTCTTGATAATGTAAATCCAGAAAATCCACCTCTCTTTTAGCTTGTTTCTCTTATCTTTTTTTGTAATAAATGAAACAGTCTTCCTCGATCGTTTAAGCCAATCATTTCACAATGTATATTTATTTTAGCATAAAAATTCCAATTTTCTTCAAAAAATAAGTTCACTTCGTATTAAGCGAACTACCTTAGAAAATGATATCTTATTAATAGAAATTTATTTACAATTTCAATCGTTGCTTAGGAGTAACTTCAACCTAAATTATGTAGAGAACAACTGCATACCTATTATGAAACAATAAAAAGGAGACACCAATTCATATGAATTGTGTCCCCAATAACGTTATTTTTTAATGTTATCTCCCCAAAAACCGAACATACTTGTTTGTTAGTTCTCTTTGTGATCTTCGCAACAACACTCAGTACTTTTCCCATACAGTATCGTAACTTTTTCATCCTCATAATGGTCAATTGTACTGTTACACGACTGACATACGATTGTTCCCATCCATCAAACCCCTTTCGTTTTATGACCACTCAAACGACCCCGACAACTGCACAAAATTGAATTATTGAAAGCGTTATCTTTTATTTAATTTAATAATAATATGTCACATATATTTAGTCAAGCACAATTAGTATGTCACATAAAAATAATTATTGCTTTTAATATCTGTAATATAATATTGGCTCTTTTCATAAATTTGGGACTTTTTTTGACTACGGTTGGATTGAAATAAGCGCTATATGAGAAGGAAAGCTACATGCTTACGTTCTATATGATAACTATCAATGCGAAAACAGCCAAAACATAAAGAAAAAAAGATGACAATAAAGTCATCTTTTAAATGAGCACTATTCATATTGGGATTGGAATGGAGATACAGGTAAGTTTACTTTGAAGAATTCAGCGAGGTCTGCTGCTTCATCTTTAGAGTCTAGGCGGAAAACATGGTGTAAATGGTCATGATCCTCAACATCTTTAGGGTCTAGAAGGGTTGAACGCCCAGTTTGCATACATACGACTAACGGTTTTCCAAAAAACATACTTGTGTAAATGATGCCAAAATCATATCTCGTTTCTGTTGTTGTAAAACCGACAAAACGTACCTTAACCGTCTCTTGCTCATCGTATAATTTTTCAAATAGGTTCATAAACAACCTCCTTCAGCAAAATAATATTCAGAATATTATTATAAATCAATTCTAAACCTTTGACAAGTTCATGGATTAATTGTTCAAGAAGTTGTCAACTTCTCAATGAGAATGCTAGAATGTAATCGAACGTGCATATTCAGAATTGGGAGTGAAGAGAATGGCAAACAACGCATACATAAAACTAGTGCCAAAATCTAAGAAACATGATATTACATTAGATGATGTAGAAGACCTGTTTAAATATTATAAAGAGATCACTAACAAAACAGGAAAGCAGCTTGACTGGAAATATGATGATTCAGCCTTTCCTTACAGGATAACAAAGATTAATGATGGCAACAATGATTTATTCCACTTACAGTCTGAACATAAACAATATAAATCAATCATTGTTGGTATAGGTAACGAAAGCATTGAAGACATGGATTCTAAAGAGATACGCCAACAACAATATATACAAGTAAGTTTGTTAAAGCAATCCACACACGGAGACAAGGGGAAAGCTAATGAATTTTGTAAATTTTTAGCTAAAAAAGTTTCTGGAGAATTGCACCTATTTAATGGCAGAACGATCTATTATTATTAACATATGTACAATGCTCATTCACATCTAGATATAAATGAATTTATTAGGTAAGCTAGATTTATAGGTAATCAGGTGGATCCACCCACCTAATTACCTATAGAGTTAAGTTTATCAAAATACGATCTTAGCCCACAACCGAAAGAAAATTATATCAATAATGAATAACTAAGATGACATCTTAATTTACATTTGGATTGATTTTTATTAACGCTGGATCAACCATGTCATAACCGTTCTTTTGTAACTGAATAACAATTTCCTGTAACGCATCGTTTGTCCATTCTCGATCATGCATCAATAAATTCGCACCGTTACGTAGAAGTGGCGTATTTACCATAATATCTAAAATTGACTCTTCAGTCATATATTTTTTGTCAAAGTCGTATCCATATGACCAATTCATTAACACCATATTTTCTTCAGCAACTAGTTGTTTCGAGTATTCAGTATTCACCCCGTATGGAGCTCGAAAAAAATGTGGCCTCATTCCAATTATTTTTTCTATTTCATCATTTAATTTTACAATTTCATCATATTGCTCAACTTCAGATAATTCACTTAAATTATTATGAGACCATGTATGATTGCCTATGGGAAAGCCAAGTTCATATATTTGCTTCAATACCTCTTGCTCTTCTTCACTATCAATAAAATGGCCATTCACAAAAAAGATCGCTTTTACATTCAAGGACTGTAAAGTATGAGCCATCTGCAAGCTGTATTTGTCTGGAGCATCATCAATTGTTAATAATAATACATTTTCATTAGCATCACCTATTGGTTCAACTCCCCAATGATTCGGATTTATTATATATTGGGGTTCTAACTCTGTTATTTCCAATTCCTCAGTGTTATTAAATTCCTCTTCCACACTAGATTTCGTTGTTGTGTTTATGTTTGTTGAATTACTATCGTCTACTTCCGTTATCTCCTCACTGTTTACTTTTTCATTGTCAATTGCGACAGTTTCCTTAGTAACATCACCTTGGCTACAGCCAGTTATGTAAGCAGCAAAAATTGATAAAATTGCAATTGTGATGGTTTTCATTCGTATAATCCTCCAATTATTAAAAATACTCATTAATTATAATATAGTTATATTTTTTTTTCTAAAAAAATAAAAATGATTACCTTATTTCTTATCATTGATATTATAATATTAATGGTAACAACCTGTATGGCCTTTCAAGTAAATTTGAAAAGTATCTCATCAAAACTATCCCAACTGTAAAGATGAAATAAAAAGGCTCTTTTCGTAAAATATTTTGCTTTTTTTACATATAGTTGTGTTATTGATATGTATGATATGATTTTTATAGTCTTTAAAAAAAGAGATGCCCTAAACGTTAGTCATATTCGTATTTAGCCCTTATTACGTAAAGTAACTAATAAACGAAAAACAGCCTTACGTGAACTACACAGTTCTACTACATAAAAACAACCAGAAGGGCTTTATTAGAAATAGCTAATGTGCTATGAATCTAGTTGTATTCGTGACTATACTTAGTGGCCACAACAGCCAAAATTTAACAAGATAAGGTGAACAATGAGACGGAGTTTGAAGAAATGAAAAGATTTGTAAATAAATTCAAAATATTCGGGGGACGAGTCTTTAAGACGGGACTCGCGGTTTTTATTACAGCTTATATATGCGAGTTACTTAACCTTCCGGCTATTTTTGCCGTTATTACAGCTATTGTAACAATTGAGCCAACAGCTGCAGAATCTATTAAGAAAGGTGTCGTTCGCTTCCCGGCTTCAGCTATTGGAGCGGCATTTTCATTAACCTTTACAGCTTTTATTGGTGAAGACCCTCTTTCCTATGCCCTTGCAGCAACAAGTACGATATTATTATGCCATCGATTAAAACTGGATGATGGCATTTTAGTGGCAACCTTAACAGCTGTTGCAATGATTCCAGTGACAGGTGATAATTTTATACTTGCGTTTTTTACAAGACTACTAACAACATCCATTGGCTTGTTCGTATCTACGTTAGTAAACTTGATCATATTACCACCAAAATTCTCTCCAATTATACATAAATCAATTGATAAGCTGTTTGTAGACACAGCTCAAACGATTGAAGTAATTGGTCATGATATTTTAGGTCTTACAAACACCAAAAAGACACAAACTGTTCAACAATTTCAAGCTATAACCAAAAGCTATGAAAAAACTTTACAACTATGTCACTATCAGCGTGCTGAGTGGAAATTCCATAGGCATACTACGAAAGAAATGAGAGATTTTCAAATTGAACATAAAAAATTAACATTGCTACAACAAATACTATTTCACATTGGAAATTTACAACATCTGTCAAATTATAGTATTATAACTAATATAGATAAAGAAAAACTTCACCAAGCATTTATATCAATAAATACTATATTGAAAGATCCGAAGCACCGTATTTCTGAAGAACATTACAACTTAATTAAAGATCTTGATGAAAATTTCAGAAAATGTAAAGAACAAATTGGAGAAACACACACCAAATACTATCATCATTTTCCAAAAGAAACAGTCTTGCTATTTGAACTATTGTCTATACATGATGTGCTGGAAGAAGTTGAACACTTGACTAGAAATCAATCAAAGCGAGATAAAGAATATACGTCAATAAATACCAACAAAAGCCCAGAATAGTTCACGACACAAAAAATATAAAGGGAGGCTAATGATCGTGATTATTATGCCTCTTTTTTTAGACTGCATTGCTTTTTGTGCGATTATATATGCAAAATAGATTAATATAGCTAGTAATATTGACTTTGACACGCGACCATCATGCTGTGACAACCATTCTATAATACTGTATGCACTCCATATGATAAATTGGACCATAAAAACAGTTAAAGTCTTCATATATTATTCTCCTTCTATTAACCCCTTTCTAATACTTATGCAAGACAAGCAACATCTATTTTTCATTTTTGTAACAAATAGATGACATAGTCTATTCCCAGACTTTCACATGCTACAATAGTACTACATATTATAAGAATTTCGATATTAATTACAAAAGAGACATTCACTCATTTTGACTGAAAGAAGTGAACAAATAATGAAGCGTCTTTCTACATTTCTTTTACTGTCATTCATTTTCATTGCATCTTGCCAACAGAATGACACTTCTAGTATCCAAATAAATAAAGATGATTTACAGTTGATGTTTTTCTCAGATGAAAACAATGTGCAAAATGAAATAAATTACTACGATGCTTTACTAGAATTGAAAAAAGAATTTCCACATGAAATTTCAAATATGGTCATTATTTCATCACAAGCAGAAGAGGTTAATATAAGTATTAACCAATACCCAGCACTAGTGATGATGTACGATAACGAAATTATTGCACAAGTCGAAGGTCATATAAGTAAGGATGAGATTATGAATCCGATAAAAGAGGCTTTAGAAGGCAATAAAGAATAAAAAAGGCTGTCATTATATATTCATGACAGCCTTTTTTTATTACACATATTTACGTGTTACTTCTGCGTACTAACAGGTTTTCCAGTTACGTAAACATTCTTAAATTTATTTCAAAATGTGAATTGGACTTCCGATGGCAACCTCTGCAGCTTCCATCGTAATTTCTCCTAATGTTGGGTGTGCATGGATTGTCATAGCAATATCTTCAGCAGTCATTCCTGCTTCAATTGCTAAACCAAGCTCAGCAATCATATCAGATGCATTTGGACCAGCAATTTGTGCACCAATCACTAAACCATCTTCTTTTCTCGTAATGAGCTTTAGGAAACCTTCAGCTGCATTAAGTGCCTGCGCTCTTCCGTTTGCACCAAAAGGAAATTTAGCAGCTACAATTTCTAGCCCATTCTCTTTCGCTTCTTTTTCTGAGTAACCAACTGATGCTAGCTCAGGGTCTGAAAATACAACTGCTGGAATTCCATGATAATCTATTTCAGACGGGTGGTTTGAAATTACCTCAGCAGCTATTTTTCCTTCGTAAGAAGCCTTATGTGCAAGCGGTGGTCCTTCGACGATATCACCGATGGCGAAGATATTATCGACAGATGTACGACATTGCTTATCAATTTTAATAACACCACGATCAGTTAAGTCAACACCAACTTGTTCAAGACCTAACTCCTCGGTATTTGGACGGCGACCTACTGTTACTAACACGTAATCAGCATCAATTGTTTTTGTTTCACCTTTTGCTTCAAAAGTAACCGTAACCCCATCTTCACGTTCTTCTACACCTTGTGCTAAAGCATTCGTAAAGATTTCAACGCCTTTTTTCTTAAGTTTACGCTTTACAATGCTGCTCATTTGTTTTTCAAAGCCAGATAAAATCTCATCCGCACCTTCTAATATTGTTACATCCGTACCAAAGTTAGCATAAGCTGTACCAAGCTCTGTACCGATGTATCCACCACCAATAACAACTAATGACTTTGGAATTTCTTCCAATGCTAAAGCTCCAGTAGAATCAATAACACGTTTACTATATTTAAAAGTCGGTAATTCAATTGGACGAGAACCCGTAGCAATGATTGCATGTTTAAACTTATACGTTTGTGCAGAATTTTCATCCATCACGCGGACTGTATTTGCATCAACAAAATAAGCTTCTCCACTAACAATATCGACTTTGTTACTTTTTAATAAAGTTTGAACTCCACCAATTTGTTTTTTTACAATACCAGCTTTCCACTCCTGTACTTTAGAGAAGTCTACAGACACATTTTGTGCTGTAATACCCATATCTTCAGAGTGTAATGCTGTTTCATAGCGGTGACCTGCACTTATTAAAGCTTTAGATGGAATACATCCCACGTTCAAACATACTCCACCTAGATTTGATTTCTCCACAATTGTTACTTTTTGTCCTAGCTGTGCTGCTCTAATTGCGGCAACATAACCTCCAGGACCTGCTCCAACGACAAGAGTGTCTGTTTCAATTGGAAAATCTCCTACTACCATCGATTACCCCTCCATTAATAATAATTCAGGATCGTTTAACAAGCGTTTGATATGATTTAAAGCATACTGAGCAGTAGCACCATCAATCATTCTATGATCGAAGCTTAATGATAATGCTAATACAGGTGCAACTACAATTTCACCATCTTGCACAACTGGTTTTTCTTGAATACGACCGATACCAAGAATTGCGACCTCAGGATGATTGATTACTGGTGTAAACCATTGACCACCAGCTGATCCGATATTCGTTATCGTACATGAAGCGTCTTTCATTTCTTGAGGTGCAAGCTTACCTTCACGAGCCTTTGTAGCTAATTCATTAATTTCATTAGAAATTGAAAATACAGATTTGCTATCAGCATTTTTTACTACTGGAACAAGTAGTCCCTTTTCTGTATCAGCTGCAATACCAATATTGTAATAATGCTTTTGAACGATTTCATCTGTTGCATCATCCATTGATGTGTTTAATACAGGGAACTCTCGCAAAGCTGATGTTAAAGCTTTAACGACATAAGGTAAAAATGTAAGTTTAATACCTTTGTCAGCTGCAACGCTCTTGAACTTTTTACGATGTGCAACAAGCTTAGTAACATCAATTTCATCCATTAACGTTACATGAGGTGCAGTATGTTTAGAATTCACCATCGCTTTTGCAATTGCTTTACGGATTCCGCTAATTTTTTCTCTTGTTTCAGGGTATTCACCAGCTGGGATTGGTTGCTTAGCAGGCTTTTCTTCCTTAACAGGTGTTTGTACAGCAGAGATTTCTTCAACGATCTCTACTGTTTCCGTTTCTTGTACAGCTCCACCAGCTACAAACGTATCGATATCTTGTTTAAGTACACGCCCGTTATTTCCAGTACCAGCTACTAGACGTATGTCTATGCCTTTTTCTCGTGCATATTTACGAACTGACGGCATTGCAATTACGCGACGATTTTCATCTACTTCAGGGATATCCGCTTGAACTGCTGCAGTTACCTCTTCCACACTCTCAGCTTGCTCAGGTTCTTTTTCTTCCTCTTCTTGACCTTTAAATGTCAGGCCTTCATATCCTGGTGCATCAAATTTAATGAGAGTGTCACCTACAACAGCAACCGTTCCTTCTTCAACAAGAACCTCTAACACTTTTCCTTTAACAGGTGAAGGAATTTCAACTACAGCTTTATCGTTTTGTACTTCACACAGTACGTCATCTTCATTGACTTCATCGCCTGTATTTACAAACCATTTAACAATTTCACCTTCGTGAATACCTTCTCCGATATCAGGCAGTTTAAATTCAAATGCCATGTTGTCGACCTCCTAGTCCTTTTGCATAAAGTCATTATCTTGGGAACTTAAAATTAAAAGTTCATTACTTTTTTCGCAGTTTCAATAACGTCCTTAAAGTTAGGTAACCATATAGGTTCAGCTGCAGAGAACGAATATACTGTATCTGGAGCTGCTACACGTAATACTGGTGCTTCTAAGCTTAATATAGCACGATCATTAATTTCCGCTACTACATTCGCTGCTATACCAGCTTGTTTTTGTGCTTCTTGTACAACAATTGCACGCCCAGTTTTTTCAACAGATGAAATAATTGTAGGAATATCTAATGGACTTACTGTACGTAAATCAATTACTTCCGCTGAAATTCCTTCTTTCTCAAGTTCTGTTGCAGCTTTTAAAGATTCATGAACCATTGCACCATATGTGATAATCGATAGGTCGCTGCCTTCACGTTTTACATCCGCTTTACCGATTTCAATTGTGTATTCTTCTTCAGGTACTTCTTCTCTAAATGAACGGTATAATTTCATATGCTCTAAAAAGATAACTGGATCATTATCACGGATAGCAGAAATCAATAAACCTTTCGCGTCATATGGAGTCGAAGGGATGACTACCTTTAATCCTGGTTGCTGAGCCATTAATCCTTCTAAGCTGTCTGCATGTAACTCAGGTGTATGCACGCCCCCACCAAATGGTGAACGAATTGTAACTGGAGAATGATAACGTCCTCCAGAACGATATCTCATTCTAGCCATTTGTCCAGATATCGCATCCATAACCTCATATACAAAACCGAAGAATTGTATTTCAGGAACGGGTCTGAAACCTTGTAAACCTAGACCTACTGCAAGGCCACCAATACCCGATTCAGCTAAAGGTGTATCAAATACACGATCTTCACCAAATTCTGCTTGTAATCCTTCAGTAGCACGGAAAACCCCACCGTTTAATCCTACGTCTTCTCCAAATAGCAATACATTAGGGTCATTACGCAACTCTGTACGTAACGCATCGGTGATTGCTTGAATCAATGTCATTTGGGCCATCGCTTATTTCGACTCCTTTTCTTGATAAATTTCCAATTGCTCTTGTAAGTTGTATGGTAATTCCTCGAACATATTATTTATAAAATCTGATACTTGTTGTTTAGGTGCTTCGTCAGCTTTTTTAATTGCTTCTTTTATATCTTCTTTAGCTTTTTCAATCACATTATTTTCTTGCTCTTCAGACCATAAGCCTTTCTTTTCAAGGAACTTACGGAAGCGTACAAGTGGATCTTTCTTTTCCCACTCATCATCAAGTTCTGTAGAACGATAACGAGTTGGATCGTCTCCAGCCATTGTGTGTGGACCATAACGATAAGTTAAAGTTTCGATCAATGTTGGTCCTTCACCGTTTACCGCGCGCTCACGAGCTTCATTTACTGCAGCATAAACAGCTAAAGGATCCATTCCATCAACTTGAATACCAGGTATTCCAGCCGCGACACCCTTCTGAGCTACAGTACCTGCTGCAGATTGTTTTTCCACTGGCGTAGAAATTGCAAATCGATTATTTTGAACAATGAAAATAGCTGGTGCTTTGTATGCTCCTGCAAAATTCATACCTTCATAAAAATCTCCTTGGCTCGCACCACCGTCACCTGTATAAGTAACTGCTACTGCTTTTTTACCACGTTTTTTCATCCCAAGCGCTACACCAGCACATTGAGTAATTTGTGCACCGATAATAATTTGAGGTGAAATCACATTTACTCCTTCAGGCATTTGATTTCCATGAAAATGTCCTCTTGAAAATAAAAATGCTTGATATAATGGTAAACCATGCCATACAATTTGTGGCACATCACGATATCCAGGTAAAATAAAATCTTCTTTTTCTAAAGCAAACTGACTAGCCAACTGGGAAGCTTCTTGACCTGCAGTCGGAGCATAAAATCCTAGACGACCTTGACGATTTAAACTAATACAACGTTGATCTAAGATACGTGTATAAACCATTCTTGTCATTAACTCTTTTAGTTGGTCATCGGATAGCTTAGGCATAGCGTCTTCATTTACAACTTCGCCTTCTTCATTCAAAATTTGAAGTGTTTGAAAATGCTCTTCTACTTTTGAAAGTTGTTCTTTAGTGTCAGTTTGGGTTGTTTTTCCCATCTGCTTCACCTCTTCCTTTCTTCTCCAATTAGTTATTTTCAGGGTAATTACACAATTAGTGCTAACTTAGAACCCTTTGGCTTACTTATTAGATTATCCAATTTTGACTTTAACAAGCCATATTAAGGGTAGATAATAAGATAAGTTTCTTTAAGTTATATGGATAATAGAATCTGTATCATTCATATCAAAGTAATTGATTAATACAATTTTTATTACATAAAAATATTACACCATTAAAATAGGAGTCGTCAATGTCTATGCTCATAGTTTTTTCAAGTTAATCGTATTGTTAACCGCATTTATATTTTTCTTCAAAAAAACAGTCTGTTATATTACATAACAACCATCTGTTATAATATATTTTATTTTTCTCATAGGCTGTTTTTGGGTTGATTGTTGTTTGTTGTACTAAAGTTAAAATATATACACCACTGACGGTTGTAATATCTTTTCTCTTCTATAGGCTTTTCGAATCGATTGTTGCTTTTTCTAATTACATATAAGCACGTTTACACCTAGGTTCGTTGTATCTTTTCTACTTTAAAGTCTATGAACCCTCATAAAACTCAACAATCTGTTATTTTGTATAAAAAAAGTAGTAATTTTCACAAAAAGAGCCGTCCCATAATAAAAAAGCGAGGTATATTATCCTCACTTTCTGTAGCTACATTTATTTTTTTATTCACTCACATTGGAATCATCTGAATGTTCAATCTCAAATCCTGCATTTTTATAAAAAGATAACTTTGATTCATTAAACTCGTTAGTCAATTGATTAAATTTTTCATTTGTATCCATGACGTTAGTATAGCTTTCATTTATTTTGGTGATATGGGATTCTAATTGTTCTAATGGTAAATCCTCAATTTGAAGCATTTCATATAGTTCTTTATCTAATGAAAGTGATTGATTATACCGTTGGTGAAGATCTTCATATACAGTATAACGTTGGCTCATTAACTCAAATAAAGCTGTTGCTGATTTTTTTAAGTCTTCATCCTTCATGTTATCAGTAATTGACAGAATTGTTTCAAAATGCTTTCTCCCTGCTTCTATGCTCTCATATTCATTCTTCAGATGTTCTTCTCTCTTCGCAACAACATTAAGAGCTTCGTTAGAAAGGGTTACGATCTGATCAAAATCATCCATACTTAATGAAATAATTTGATCAAATAATTCTTTATCCTTTAGCTCTAACTCCGTCAAAGGTTCTTGTTGTTCTTCAAAATCAGCTTCAAGTGATACGACCTCTTCTAGAGTATTGTAAATTTTTTCTTCAGGACTAGTGCCACTACAAGCGGCTGTTCCAAGCAACAACGTCACTAGCACACTGAGTATTCCTATTATTTTCTGTTGTTTATACACAATAATCCCCCTCACAACCTAACACCTTCTACTATAATGATATCTATGATATTTGACAATATGTACAAGAAAAATAATGATCGATTAGTACAATACATATTTATGAGCTTGTCTACTTGAAAATGACTGATTAATTTACATATATCACAAGCTTTCTTAAAAATTTTTTACAAACAACTGAGATACACATGAGCACATATGTTTCGGATGGTCTATTAACATGAATACAAACCTCGAATACGTGCATATTTGTTACTAGACATATTTATAGTTCAAAATAATAATTGATTTTGTTAACAATTCCATATGTATTTGATAGACTATAATAAAATAAGGCTCTTTTCGTAAACATTGTTGTTAATTTTATTAATAAGAATAGTAAGATGAGGTGTTATCCGAACCCTAAAATGCTAAAAGTCGAAAAGTTGCCTTAGGCGCTAATTGTTTATATCTTAGTACAGAAAGCAACAATCTATGCGAAACCAGCAAAA
The DNA here is from genome assembly GCF_033963835.1 of Cytobacillus sp. IB215665. Taxonomy (NCBI): domain Bacteria; kingdom Bacillati; phylum Bacillota; class Bacilli; order Caryophanales; family Bacillaceae; genus Cytobacillus; species Cytobacillus sp. IB215665. Next base: position 126,729 of record NZ_JAXBME010000004.1, on the reverse strand, counting down.
AAATAAATAGAAGATTTAAATAGGAGTGAACATTCTTGATTAAAATGGAAGACATTATTAGAGAAGGCCATCCTACACTTCGGAAAGTCGCTGAAGAAGTAGCAATGCCTCCATCAAAGGAAGATATAAATATTTTACAAAGCATGATTGAATATGTCCAGATGAGTCAAGATGAAGAATTGGCAGAAAAATATGACTTACGACCTGGTATTGGTTTAGCTGCACCTCAAATAAATGTATCAAAAAAAATGATTGCAATTCATGTTCACGATGTGAATGACACATTATTTAGCTACGCATTATTCAATCCAAAGATTGTTAGTCATTCTGTAGAAAAAACATATTTAACAACAGGCGAAGGCTGCCTTTCAGTTGATCGAGAAGTTCCTGGATACGTTCCACGTTATGCTCGAATCACAGTAAAAGGAACCACATTAGAAGGTGAAAATGTTACTATACGCCTGAAAGGATTACCATCCATCGTCTTCCAGCACGAGATAGACCATTTAAACGGCATTATGTTTTATGACCATATCAATGAAAAAGAGCCGTTTACATTGTTAGAAGAAGCAACACCTCTTGATAGATAACTAAAAGGATCAGACCCTAATTAATTTGGATCTGATCCTTTGCTTTTCGCACCGACTGTTTCATTTGTATTGCCTATGATCGTTTATCTTATTAAAATGCTTCGGAATATCTTACTGTTCTAATAAAAACCCTTTATGTTTATTCACATTAACCCTACCACACATACCCCACTCTTAAATTACAGATGTCACTTCATTACTAACCGCTAGTACTTATCATTTTTAATAGAAGAAAAAATTTAGTTATGTATAGTTCTAATATAACCACCTATTTTTTCAAAAAAACATTATTGTTTGACTCAGCTTTAGTTTATGTCACTGCTGAAAGAAAATCTTTACAGTGTATAGATTAATATCTCTGTTCCATTTTTACCCATGAGAACTTTAACCTTGAACACATATACTACTAATAAAGATTGTAAATACCCTTTAACAATTACTAAAGTTCGTTTACAATAAATATATAAGGAGTTGACATAGCTATGCTAAAAAAACTCAGAAAAAAATTGTTGAAACAGTGGCGGGATCTTGTTGGAAAAAAATCTATTGCATAATAATATAAATACATTTACGCCCTTCTACTGAAGGGCTCATTATTTAATTAGCACCGTGGACAATTTTATTGTAAAATAAGTGAATGTAACTAATATAAATATATACTTTCATATACTTCAGCAGAAAAATGAAATATATGTTATTTTATTTATAATAAAAACAAGTGAATTGTAATTTCGGAGGTTAAGGAGAGAGATAGGAATGATTTTTAAAGTTTATTTTCAAGAAGATGTACTAGAAGTACCAGTGAGAGAAAAGACCCAAACTGTGTACATTAACGCTGATTCAGAACGGGATGTAAGAGAAAAATTAAAAGATCGAAATCTAAATATAGAGTTTGTTCAGCTAGTAAGTGGTGAATATTTAGAATTCGAACAAAGAAATGAAGATTTTAAAGTATTGGAGAATTGATAACTAATGAAATTTGTAAAAAATGATCAAGTAGCGGTTTTCGCCCTAGGTGGATTAGGTGAAATCGGAAAAAACACATATGGTGTTCAATATCAAGATGAAATAATTTTAATTGATGCTGGAATTAAATTTCCTGAAGATGAACTTTTAGGTATCGACTACGTAATACCAGATTATAGCTATTTAGTCAAAAATGCTAATAAAATCAAAGGTTTGTTTATAACACATGGACATGAAGATCACATTGGAGGAATTCCTTATTTATTACGTGAGCTTAATATTCCTATCTACGGTGGTAAATTAGCATTAGGCCTTATTAGAAATAAATTAGAAGAGCATGGACTATTACGAAGAACAACTTTTCATGAAATTAAAGAAGACGATATTATAAAATTTAGAAAAACAGCAATCACATTTTTCAGGACTACTCATAGTATCCCTGATTCTTATGGTATTGTTGTAAAAACTCCTGCAGGACAAATTGTACATACCGGTGACTTCAAATTCGACTTTACTCCTGTTGGAGAGCCAGCAAACTTGACAAAGATGGCAGAAATAGGGAAAGAGGGAGTGTTATGCTTACTTTCAGATAGCACAAACAGTGAAAATCCTGATTTCACAATGTCTGAAAGACGTGTAGGTGATAGCATTCACGATATATTCAGGAAAGTTGATGGTCGAATTATATTTGCAACTTTTGCATCAAATATTCATCGATTGCAGCAAGTTACTGAAGCAGCTGTTGCGAATAATCGCAAAATCGCTGTATTTGGGAGAAGCATGGAAGGTGCTATCGAAATAGGCCAAGAGCTTGGATACATTCAATGTCCGAAAGATACATTTATTGATACGGCCCAACTCAACAGACTTCCAGCTAATCAAACTACAATTCTATGTACAGGTAGTCAAGGGGAACCTATGGCAGCTTTATCAAGAATTGCAAATGGCACACATAGACAAATTCAAATTATCCCTGGTGATACAGTTGTATTTTCATCTTCACCTATTCCTGGAAATACAATTAGCGTTAGCCGTACAATAGATAGGCTCTCAAGAGCAGGTGCTGAAGTTATTCATGGTCAATTAAACGACATTCACACTTCTGGACATGGTGGACAAGAAGAACAAAAATTAATGCTACGTTTAATTAAGCCTAAGTACTTTATGCCGATTCATGGTGAGTATCGCATGCAAAAAATGCACACCAAGCTTGCTATTGACTGTGGTGTAGATGAAGAAGATTGCTTTATTATGGACAATGGAGAAGTGCTTGCTTTAAGCAAAAAGGAAGCATCTGTTGCAGGAAAAATCCCTTCAGGATCAGTTTATATTGACGGTAATGGCATAGGAGATATCGGTAATATAGTTTTGCGCGATCGTCGTATCTTATCAGAAGAAGGGCTTGTTATTGTTGTAGTCAGCATTAACATGAAAGACTTTAAAATTGCAGCAGGCCCTGACATTATATCTAGAGGTTTCGTTTATATGAGAGAATCTGGAGACTTAATAAATGATGCTCAGAATTTAATAACAAAGCACTTAAATAAAGTCATGGAACGTCGCACAAGTCAATGGTCAGAAATTAAAAATGAAATTACAGATACTTTATCACCATTTTTATATGAAAAGACAAAACGTCGTCCAATGATTTTACCAATCATCATGGAAGTATAACTTAAGCAAAAAGGGCTTTCCGCTTGTTAAATGTATTTTCTATAAATAGAGAATACATAACAGAGAGGTTTGCCCTTTTGCTTTCTTATATCACATGTTTTTCAAATCTATTGATATCTGTATCTGCCCCGATAACAATTAATATATCCCCTTCATGTATGTTCTCTGTTGCTTGAGGTGATACAATGATCTCCTTGCCTCGTTTAATTGCAACAATGTTTATTCCATATTGAGCCCGAATGTCTAAATCAATTAATGAATTACCATCAATTTTTTCACTTGCAACAATTTCGACAATGCTGTGCTCATCTGATAATTCTAAGTAATCTAATACATTATTTGAAATAATATTATGCGCTATTCTTCTTCCCATATCTCGTTCCGGATGGACGATTTGATCAGCACCTATTTTTGAGAGTACTTTCTCATGATAATCATTCTGTGCTTTGACAGTTATATTTTCAACCCCGAGCTCTTTTAAAATTAGTGTAGTTAAAATGCTAGCTTGAATGTTATCACCAATTGCGATAATAACATGATCAAAATTTCTAATCCCTAAATTTTTTAATATTGACTCATCTGTAGAGTCTCCTATTACTGCATGTGAAGCGATATTAGCATACTCATTTACTTTATCTTCATCAATATCAAAAGCTAATACTTCCATACCTTGTTCACTTAAAGATTTACAAATACTTCCTCCGAATCTTCCTAGTCCAATTACTGCAAATTCTTTTTTCACGTTAACTCCTCCAATATAGTGAAGAAAATGATTCAAATTGATTTTACCATAAAATATAGGCTGTTTTCGCATTGATTGTTGCTTTTCGTTCTTAGATATAAGTACACTTATATAGCTAATGTTCGGGGCTTCTTCTCTTCTCTAAAGACTATAATAATCATATTATACATATTAGTTACTCAAATAAAAGGGAAAAAACAACAAAGTTCACGTAAAGAGTATAAACACAAAAAAAGATAAGCAATCAAGCTTATCTCAGCATGTATTACTTATCTAATCATTTTTACTTAGTTCGCTAACTTACTTATCTCGTTAAGGCGTAATAAGCATTAACTAAACCTTTTCCAAAAGATTCATCATGCCCATTTCCACCTATATCTTCAGCTGATTTTTGTAAATGCAATTTTACCTTCTTCGGTGTTATATCATCGTTTGTGGCATAAATAAGTGCCGCTACTGCTGATACCTTTGGAGCAGCCATAGATGTACCTACCTGCCAAGCGTATGAAGGGCCGTTATAAGTATAGTCAACAATTACTCCTTCAGCATCATATTCATAAGATACATCCGGTACTGAACTAAGATTAAACTCGCCCTCAAATAGACGATTAGCTATATATTCGTCAAAAATTCCCGCATTTAAATACTCCATATACAACTCATAATTTCCTCCAGGTGCTGCAACATCAACAAACCCATTTCCGTAATTAGAGTAAAGAGCTAATTCATCAAAAGGACCTGTTGCAGATACCGACACTACATTAGGGATACTCGCTGGAGCATAGAAGCTAGCACCAATATATTCATATCCATCTGGACCATATTTTAAATTTGCGAGTTCGGTAACTTCTTTATGGTTTGTTGCATTTATACCATCATTCCCTGCAGAAGTCACAACTAAAGCTCCTTTTTTCTCTGCGTATTTCATCGCTCTAGAATATGCAACAAATTCAGCAACATCATCACCTAGTTTTGTTCTCTCACCTGTTTCTGGATCAGTGAAGTACACTTGCCCTTTAGCCATGATCCCACCTAAGCTCATGTTAATTACATCAACTCCATCATTAGCAGCGGCAATAATTGCTTCTACAATCCAAGCATCATGAGCTCCCCCTTCAGCTGCGAATACACGATATGATCGGAAGCCTACATTCGGAGCAACTCCTAAAATTTCACCGTTTCCAGCAATTGTTCCTGCAACGTGCGTACCATGTCCATTACGGTCTTGAATATCGTATAAATCACCCGTTTCGGACTTATCTACACCAGTGATTCCACCTGCAGGTACAAAGTTTTTTGAGCCAGGCAACAAGTTTTCTTTAACATCAGGATGATTGACATCTATCCCTGAGTCAATAATACCTACGACAACATCATGATTTCCTGTGTTAATATCATAGCTAGCACCATCGTTTGTCACCCTTTTTATGTCCCATTGTAAATCATATAAGGAAGCATTATTTACATCAATTGATGTATCCTCTATATCGATTGAATGTAAATCAGGTACATTAACGACTAACGAAGGAGTTGCGACTGAAATGTCAGCGTGTTTTATTGCATCCTTGGCAAAATCTGTAGGAGCTTTGACTTGAATGACACCAATCTCCGGTATGGACTTAACTATTGTACCACCTAGCTCCTCAACGATTGAAGAAACATCATTCGGAAGTTGTTCTTTCTTAAAAACAATCGTATAAGAGATGCTTTCTTCTGATTTCGTTGAAGCAGAAGTTGGTAAGGCCACACCTACTATTAGTAATGCAGTAAAAAACAAACTTATTAATTTTTTCATCTTTTATCCTCCCTTATTTTTATCGTACAATTGTAAATATTCAATAATTTCTTAGTGGAATCCTTGCTACTTATCAATTATCTACTTGCATTTGCAATCTAGGTAAAATGTACTATACATAATTCTTATCGTATACGCTATGTAAGAATTTACTGTTAATATTGTAAAAAACGCTTGGGGACTCTGTTGTTCTGTACAACGAAGACTAACATATAAAACAATTTTTCATGGTAATAGTTTAGTAACAATAACACAAAGTGTAAGAAAAGAACCTTACTAATGCTTGTTTTCGCATAATTTCTTGCCTTCCGTAATAGCAGCTAGCTACGAATATTAATAACGTTCGGGGTATCTTTTCTTCTTTAGAGACTATATGATCATTTATTACTTTCGGTTACTAAAATCCTAGTGATAATAAATACAAAGTATCGAAAATAACCTTACTAATGCTTGTTTTCGCATCAATTGTTGCTTTTCGTAATATGAGCTAAACTCGAAAAATTTCTAACTTTCGGGGCTTCTTTTCTTCTGTACAACGAAGACTAACATATAAAACAATTTTTCATGGTAATAGTTTAGTAACAATAACACAAAGTGTAAGAAAAGAACCTTACTAATGCTTGTTTTCGCATAATTTCTTGCCTTCCGTAATAGCAGCTAGCTACGAATATTAATAACGTTCGGGGTATCTTTTCTTCTTTAGAGACTATATGATCATTTATTACTTTCGGTTACTAAAATCCTAGTGATAATAAATACAAAGTATCGAAAAGAACCTTACTAAAAAAACAAACCACCTTTTCGGTGGTTTGTTACTAGCCTACTTCAAGCATTCTAAATTGTGCTTCAACCAACTTATAGTACTCTCCATGATGTTCCATTAACTGTTCATGTGTTCCATCTTCAATAATTTTACCTTGTTCAAGGACAAAAATATGATCAGCATCTCTAATCGTCGATAATCTATGAGCTATAATGATGGCAGTTCGTCCATGTAATAATTCTTTTAGAGCCTGTTGAATTTTCACTTCTGTTTCCGTATCTATACTTGCTGTTGCTTCGTCAAGTATTAATATTTTTGGGTCAGCCAGCAATGCTCTTGCAAAGGATAATAGTTGTCTCTCTCCGACCGATAAGACATTGCCTCTTTCCTCTACTTCTGTCTCGTAGCCGTTAGCTAGTTTTTCAATAAAATCATGTGCACCAACGGCTTTTGCTGCTTTATAAATCTCATCGTCTGTTGCATCAGGTCTTCCAAAACGAATATTATCCATAATTGAACCTGAAAATATAAATGTATCCTGTAGAACTACACTAATTTGTGATCTAACACTATCCAATAAAAGATCTTTTATGTTATAACCATCTATTATTACTTCTCCACTTGTAGCATCATAGTTTCTACCTATTAAATTGGCAATCGTAGTTTTCCCTGACCCTGTATGCCCAACTAGCGCTACAGTTTGACCTTGTTTAATTGATAATGAAACTTTGTCTAGTGCTGTTCTCTTGTCGTCATATGAAAAAGTCACATCACGAAAATCAATATCACCTTTCATATTTGGCAGTGGATTTGCATCTATTTTGTTTGATACGAGTGGCTTCTCATCTAAAAATTCAAAAATCCTTTCACTGGATGCCATACCCATTAATAATTGATTGTAAACTTGGCCTAATCTTGAAATAGGTTCCCAAAACATACCTAAGTAAAAGGCGAACATGACAAACTCCCCGACGCTCAAGCTTTGACCAGTAATTAAGATTGATCCATACCAAATTAAGATTGCTGTACCAATCGCATTAGACATTTCAACAAATGGTCTAAAAAGAGCGTTCTTTTTTGTTGCATCTTTCCATGAAAGATAAGACTCAGTGTTTATACCATCAAAAAAAGTAATATTCTCAGGCTCTTGTGTATACGCCTGTGTCACACGTATCCCTTGAATACTTTCATTTAAGTGTGAATTCATCTTAGACTGCTTCATCCTCACATTTTGCCAAGAACGTCGTATATTTTTACGCAAGCTTGTCGATATGATAAACATAATTGGTAAAATGACCATAATGGCAATCGTTAATGATGGACTATTTGAGAATAAAATAACAACAATACCGACTAAAATAATTAAATCCATTAATAAATTAATGACACCATTTGTAAACAATTCCTGTAATGAATTAATATCGTTCATAATTCTAACTAATATTGAACCCGCTGATCGTTGATCAAAAAACTTGTGTGACAACCTTTGAACATGCGTAAATAAATGTTTGCGTAAGTCATAAATAATATTTTGACCAAGTAAATTCATCCAACGAATACGCAACATATTTGCTACATACGAGACCGTATATAAAACAGCGATAATGATAACCAGTTTAATCAAGAGGTCTGTATCCTTATATTTCACTGCTTGGTCAAGTGTGTAGATTCCTATTAAGATCGGAATAATGAGACGTACAGCCGTAGTTATAATAACTGTTAGGATAGCTAGCGGTAAGTATGATTTAACATATGGTTTCATATAACTAAGCAATCGAACCATTTGTTTCCAATTAAACGGTTTATCGATAGCTTGATCTGTGGAATAGTGAAATCTCTCTTTTATTAACTCATTCAGTTTTTCTTTTTTCATGTTCACACCACCTTATCCGATCTGAGTAGCAAGAATACGTTTTTGATCTTTATATTGAATATCGTATATCCTTTTATACGTTCCATTGTTCTTCAATAGCTCATTATGAAGCCCTCGCTCTACAATTCTACCTTCTTCTAATACTAATATTTCATCTGCATGTTTTAATGAAGAAATACGATGAGCGATAATAATGGTAGTTCTGTCTTTCATAACTTCCTGTAGCGCATGTTGAATTTTAAATTCAGTTTCCATATCAACAGCACTTGTCGCATCATCTAAAATAAGAATGCTAGGATTAATACAAATTGCTCGAGCAATGGCAATACGCTGCTTTTGACCACCAGACAAGCCCATACCTCTTTCACCTAACAACGTATCATATCCATCGGGCAGTTCCATTATAAACTCATGTGCATTAGCACGCTTCGCAGCATCAATGATTTCATCCATGGTCGCCTCAGGCTTTCCATAGGCAATATTCGCTTTTATTGTAGATGAGAATAAAAATGATTCTTGTAAAACAACACCAATGTTTTTTCTTAAAGTATGGAGAGCGTAATCTTTTACATCTCTACCATCGATTTTAACTATACCAGCTGCAGGATCGTAGAATCTTGTTAACAATTGGGTAACACTCGTCTTTCCTGAACCAGTTGACCCAATAAGACCAATAACTCTCCCTTTTTCTGCATGAAAAGAAATATTCTTTATTGCAGCTGTATCTTCATCACTATACTCTAATGTAACTTGCTCAAACTCTATATTTCCTTCAAGCTTTTCTTTTTTAATAGGTGTTTCAACATTTTTAATTTCTTCTTCTGCCTCAAGAACTTCCAATAGTCTTTCACCAGAGGCTTTTGACTGTGAAAACAAATTAATTACAAACCCTAAGTTTGCTATCGGCCAAATAATGTACCAAACAAGGCTGAAAAAAGCTACTAATTCTCCAGGGTTTAGCTCTCCATTAATAACCATGTTCCCACCATATGCTAATAACGCTACTACACATAGATTACCTATGAACTCCATTAACGGAAAAAATTTAGCCCATACATTTGCTGTATGCAAATATTTATCCTTATAATCATCATTCGTTGTATTAAATTTTGATATTTCAAATCCTTCTCTAGACAAGGATTTTACTGTATTAATTCCACTAATATTTTCTTGCACTTTAGTGTTTAAGCGCCCAAATGATTTACGGATTCCTCTAAAGGCTGGATGAACTTGCTTATCAAACTTATAAACAACAATTGCTAAAAATGGTAAAGCAGCAATCGTTATCATTGCTAGTTCCATAGAATAATAAAACATAACAGATAAGCTTACTGTAATTAAAAGTATGAGACGAATAAATTCTGAAATACCGAATGATAAGAAAAACCTAAAACCTTCAACATCTGCAGTTAATCTTGACATTAAATCTCCTGTTTTGGCGTTGTCGTAATAACGAAAAGGCAAATATTGTAGTTTTTCATACAGGGTATTTCGAAGATGATACACAGATTTTATGCCAAACATATCACCTAAGTACTGTTGAAAAAAAGTTGCAATACCTTTTATAATCATAATTCCAACAAAGCCTAAAGCCAAATACGGAACAGCTGAGTGTTTACCACCAATAAAAACTTCATCAATTGTATATTGTAAGATGATTGGATACACTACAATAATTCCCGTTACAAACAATGAAAAAAATAACGACCATAAGAACAGATGTTTGTATGGCCAGTAAAAGCTTTTAAGTTTACGAAAAGTTTCCATCTTATGACCTCCTAACTAACTATTGGTGTGTTTTTTAGACGTATAAATAAATATACCGTGTTTCATCATATTTTTCTACTATTTTCTATTTTTAAAATTCTATTCCCATTAATGACAATAAAAACAATTAATAAAACTGGAAGCTATTCACAACAAAAAGCCCAAAATATATAATTAACTTTGGGCTTACATTTGTTATTATTATTCAGCTTTTTCCGACTCTTCTAAAACACGATTCACACGCTTTGTCAACATTTTCATACCACTTCCACCTGCTTGAAAATGTCTCAGTTTTCCTTCTTTATCAAACACATAATATGCTGGAACATATTGATTTTCAAATGCGTCCGTTAACTTATGGTCGTTATCTACAAAAAGGGGCTGCGATATATCATGTTCTAGAGCAACTTCCTTTACTTTCTCAATATCTAAATCCTTTTCTGATCGTGGCATATGGACTGCTACGACATTCAATTTATCTTTGTATTCGTCACGAAATTCATTTATTTGAGGCATCGCTTCTTTACATAACCCACAACTAACTGACCAATAATGAATTAACGTTGGCTTGTCACCTACAAGTTGATCTTTTGTTACTTCACCATTTAGCCAAGCTGTTGCTCCGGTTAATTCTGGCATTTGTTCTCTTAATTTCATTTAATTCACTCCTATAAGAGCATGTTCAAAAAGGAAGATAAAAAGGCGTAATGCTGGTATTATCGTGTTTTTATCTCTCCGAGTTGCTTTAAGTCGCACATACTACAAATTAGTATTATCATTACCATAAGTGCAAGATGAAAATGCCACTTACCGTGAAATACTACATCCTTTATCCAAACTTTTTGAACAGCCTTTATTAATATAATTACACCGATGATGCTAAGGAAGGGTCTAACATATTCGTTAGACCCTTCCTTCTATATGTTGCAGTTGTAAGCACATGTCTATTTGCATTTAAAGTGTTGTTAATACTTAGTGAATTATAGTGTCTTTTGACCTGGCTTCCAGTTAGCTGGACAAAGACCTCCAGTTTGAAGAGCTTGTAGTACACGTAGTACCTCTTCAACCTCGCGTCCAATATTATTATGGTGTACTACTTGGTACATTAATTCCCCTTCAGGGCTAATAATAAATAATCCACGAAGAGCAATTCCTTCTTCTTCAATTAAAACACCATAATCTCTTGATACAGCATGGTTTAAATCTGCAGCTAATGGATAGTTTAATTGACCTAAGCCGTTGCTGTCTCTTGGTGTGTTAATCCAAGCCTTATGAGAATGAATTGAATCAGTTGAAACACCAATTACTTCAGCATCTAGATCTTCAAGTTCCTCATAACGATCTGAAATAGCTGTAATTTCAGTTGGACATACAAAAGTAAAATCCATTGGATAGAAGAAAAGCACAGTCCATTTATCATTTTTCATGTTTTCCTCTAAACTTACTTTTCCAAATTCTCCATTTGTTAAAACCGCGTCCATTTCAAAACGTGGTGCTTGTTTACCTACAAGACGTTCTGCCATATGTATTACCTCCAATATTATTGTAATTGAGAATTATTATCTTGAATTCTCACTAATGAATATCTTAACAAAAAAAATTATAATATACAATGTGTTTTTAGTCAATATTAAATTATAATTAATTTAAATAGATAGTAATTATCTTTTTGATGCATCAATTGTATTCTACACATAATAGTTTATCAAACAAACTAACGGATGAAAAATATTACGCCCTATTAATAGTACTATCATGACAATTGAGTTGTTTTTTCTAACATAAATGTTGTTTATTCCATACAAAGAAAACTAGGAAGAGTTTGATTTCCTAGTCGTCTTTAATTTCTTTAATCACCTTATCCTAATTTATCTTCCACCTTCTGACACACTTCATTTGCAGATAAACCACTCGCTTCGATAACCGGGCCAGCTGTTGCTACATTACTCATTCCCATAAAGTTGGAGTCTTGTCCAGTTACAACACAACAATCACATCCTTGAGCATCACTTTCCTGTTGTAACTGAACTACTTGATGTCCCTTCTCTTCAAGTGCCTGCTGTACTTGGGTTAACGATTGCTCAACTCCTACTTTTGCCATCATAAACCACCTCCTCACATTTAATGTGGCTAACATCCAATAAAATATTCATTATAAAAGAGCCTAACCCCCTACCGCTTAACTCGATAAATTAGTGGGGGTCAGACCCTGCTTGTAGTTAATATATTGTGTGATTAAGTTTATGGCTACTGGTATGGCTTGTTCGTTTGGCATGAGCTTTGCGTGATGTAGGCCGTAGGGAGAGTCGACTCCTAACCAAAACATGAAGCCAGGAATATCCTTGATTAAATAACCAAAATCTTCACCTGTCATAGCCTCGGTGCATTCAATCATCTTGACGTCTGTTTGGTCGTTGACAAATTGCATAAACTCACGAGTTTTAACACTATGATTATTCACTTCGTAATAGTTTGATCCAAAGTCGATTTCAACTTCACATTGATACCCTATTTCGATCCCATTCACGATTGATGTTATTCTATTCTTTACATTGTTCATTGCTTTTTCTGACAAAGTTCTAATCGTTCCTTCTAACCTTGCATTTTCTGCAATAATATTTTGTACTGTTCCACCGGTAATTTTGCCAATTGTAACAACGGCACTATCAAGTGGATTGACATTTCTCGAAACAATAGATTGTAATTGAGAAACAAGTGAACAAGCTGCTACAACCATGTCATTTGTATGGTGCGGATAAGCAGCATGACCACCTTTCCCCTTCAAATTAATAAATAACTCTGATGTATTAGCAAAAAGCAACCCTTCTTTTGTCGCAATCGTTCCAACAGGATATTCTGGCGCTATATGTAGCGCAAATATTTCATCTGGCTTCCACGCTTTCATTATCTCACTATTAAGCATTTGTAACGCTCCTCCAGGGCCTTCTTCAGCAGGCTGAAATAAAAAAAGAACGTCATCACGAATAGGATGATTTACAATGTGAGTTAGCACGCCTAACGCAATACTCATGTGAAAATCATGTCCACACGCATGCATATTGCCTTGATGTTTACTTGAAAATTCATACCCAGTTTCTTCAGTAATAGGAAGTCCATCAATGTCAGCTCGATAACCTATCGTTTGTTGTGGATTAGTACCAGCAACTTTAACGAATAAGCCAGTTTTCCATTTCTTCATAACAAAGCGTTCAGCATTAAGAGTCGATAAGTAGTTAATTAAGTATTGTTGGGTTTTATTTTCTTCATAACCCAATTCCGGAATTTGATGTAAGTCTCTTCGAATTTTTATAAAACGGTTCATTTCACTCAAGTTTATACCTCCTTAAAACATAAGCGTGGACTTATTTGTCCACGCTTAGCATTACTCTTTTTTGTACTTAAATGAAGTATGTATTCATCGGCATCTTTTCTACTTTTAACATTTTTGAGTTCATGCAAAACTCTTCATGCTGACCAATGTTAGAAAACGGCAACAAAGTTTACGAAAAGAGCCTTTGTCCTTTCACACTTAAAGTTTTCTTAACTCTTGCATAATTTCTGTTTTTGATTTTGTTTTGTCGTCAATCTCTTTTATTACACGAGCTGGGGTACCAGCTACTACCGTATTTGGAAGCACATCATCAATTACAATAGCTCCAGCAGCTACTACTGCACCTTGTCCAACAGTAACTCCTTCAAGGACAACTGCATTTGCGCCGATTACAACACCATCTTCAATTACAACAGGTTTCGCTGAAGGTGGTTCAATCACACCAGCTAATACTGCGCCGGCTCCTATATGACAGTTTTTCCCTACTGTTGCTCGTCCTCCTAGAACTGCATTCATATCGATCATCGTTCCCTCACCAACAACCGCACCAATATTAATAGAAGCTCCCATCATTATTACAGCATTGTCTCCTATTTCAACTTGATCTCGAATAATCGCACCTGGTTCAACTCGTGCTTTTATATTTTTAAGGTTTAGCATTGGAATGGCAGAGTTTCTACGGTCATTTTCAATTACGTAATCAGAGATTTTTTCTTTATTGCTCTCTAAAGCAGATTGAATTTCTTCCCATTCTCCAAAAACTACTCCTGTATCTCCAGTTATAAATGTTTGAGAATTAGCACCAAACTCTAGGCCTTCCAACTCACCTTTTATGTATACTTTTACAGGGGTTGATTTTTTACTATTTGAAATAAAAGATATGATCTCGTTAGCATCCATCATTTTCATGGCTTATACCTCCACAACTTTACTTGTTTAATTAGTTATTCTGTTATACTTTAACAGACAAAAGAGTATGTGACAACTGTTTTAGAACTCTACAAAGTTACTGTTTTGATTGCTTTATTATATCAATAAATGCTTGAACTTGTTTTAGCTGAAATGCAGATTCATAACCAAGTAACCATGTATCTCTAGTAATTGGGCGGTCATTTTCATCTAATAATGGGATTCGGTACATGTTAGAATCCCCATCTAGAGTAACAGATGGCAGGATGGCATAGCCAATTCCATGTAAAACCATTTGTTTACACGTTTCAATTTGATCTACTACGATTGTCCTTTTAGGTGTTGTCTGAAATTGACGATGCCACCAATTTTGTATTTCTTGATAATAAGTAGAGTCACTTTTAAATTGAATAAAAGGCCTTTCGGTTTCTAAAACCTGTTCTATTTTATTAATTTCAGTATCAACTAAATATAGAGTATCCGACAGTAGATGTTTTTTTACACCCTTCCACTCGGGATTACCACGGATAATACCAATATGCACTGAATCCTCATACAAGCTTTTTAATATATCACTACTCCACCCTGTTATTAACGATATTTTTGCATGTGGATAAGTATTGACAAACTGCTTTAACACATTCGGTAACCAGTGCTGTCCGATAATAGTTGCAACTGCTATTTTTAAAGTTCCGTGTATTTCTTGGTCTAACTTGTTGATCTCTTCTCGAACCTTTTCTTCATTCTTAACTACTTCCATTGCATAGTTTACAATTTTTTCACCAGACGGTGTTAATGTTAATCCTTTTTGGGAACGAAGAAAGATTTGAGTATCCCATGCTTTTTCTATAGAATGAAGCCTTTGTGACAGCGCAGGTTGAGATACAAATAACTTTTCTGAAGCTTTACGCATATTTAATTCTTGAGCTAACACAACTAATAATTGAAACTCTGAAAATTGCATGTTCATACCTCTAACTCAGTTTTTCTTATCGCTTCCATAGATGAAATATAAGCGAGCAATGCTATTTATTTAATTTGTGAACGTGGCGATTTAATTGTTTTAAAATAGCTCTTCGGGTAAATATTCCTTCCAACGTCTCATCATCATTTTGTACGCACACAAACGGATGATTAACGACCAAATTTAAACCTTTAGTTAATGAATCTCTTACATATAATCTTGGAATATCACTATTCATGACGTCTTCAACTTTCATATTTTCAAGTTGCTCAAATTCAATTCTTTCTAAGCCTAAAATAGCATCAAATATCATCGTAGAACTTATTAAGCCATGTAAACGATACATTGGGTCCAATACAGGTACTGCTGTATATCCAGACTTTGTTAATACTAACAAGGCATGCTCTAAACTATTCCCTATTTGTACATGGGCCACTTTATCAGCTGGAATAAGTAAATCCTTAATGTTTGTTTCTAAGAATTCACTACTGTGTAAGCTTATCATTGCTGATCTTCCCCTTTAACTATTCATTTTCCTTTTTATTGTATCACACTATTAACAATAATACTTTATGTAAGGGCTGTTGGTTAACTACTTTGTATAACGGTTTGCATAACAAAAAGCAGCGTAGGAATCTGGCTTAATTTTTGCTTCTATTCCCATTGCAGTAATTCTCCCTGTCATTTCATGTATTAATTCCTTTGTCATTCCTTTTTTACCGATATCTAAGTGAACTTCTAATCGAAAATCAGCCCCTTTATCAATATAAGGTAAAATTACCTCCGATAACTCTGTTACGTACTTTGTCGTAAAATCATAAGCAATTTCTTGGCTTAAACTAGTTTCTAAAGATATTTTTTCCCGCAAACTTCGAACCGGGCGAGATAAATTATAATTTTTCAAACAACCCCATGCACCTTTACCGACCCTATGTAAGTGAATAGCAGTAATAAAACGAGTAATTTCTTTATGAATATGTGAATCTGTACCTATCGACAGAACATAAAGGGAATGAGGGTCACTTTTCATGAATTCAGTGATTCTACAGATAACTGTTTCAAATGACATATTCCTTTCCGATATATTGTAAAACATGAGCTTATCATCCATTTGTTATCCCACCCCTGACTTTATTTACTATACTATACGTAGTCTTGCATGAAATAGTTCAATAAATAATTGCTTATAAAAAGAATGGTTCATTTAATAAGGCTCTTTTCATACAGCTTGTTATTTTTTTACGTATATTTGAATAAATGGTGTGTACGAAATGATTCTATTTCCGATAGAGAAGAAAGGATGCCACGAACGTTAGCTTTATTCGTGTATAGCTTTTATTACGAAAAGCAACTTTGAATGCGACAAAAAAAAAGAACCCTCTTTAATAGAAGGCTCATCCTTTACTCGTTTCGATATTCCGTGCAACAAAATTACATTTAGGGCATGTATAAATAACATTTTGATTTGATTGGGCTGTTAACACAGAAGTTATCGTTGATGTTGATTTACACTGTGGACAAACGACAAAAATATCTGGAAACAATCAACCACCTCCCTGAATAAAATAACGATGTTTTTTTTTACAATTACTGAATTAAATCAAATATCTCAATCGCAATCATATCAATATTATCAAATTGGTATCGCTTAGACTGCTCTCCTTTTTCAAAAACTTCCAACTCAAAAGCATTATTATTTTGAAAGAATTTAACACTGCATTTTTTTTCTCCTTCCACTTCAAAAAATCGCTGGGATAAATCTCCCTGCAACGTATTTTCACGCAAACTATTGAGACGATTTATGATTGCTTGTAATTGTGACATCATATCGCTCTCCTTTACTACATGGGTTATTATATATGTTTTACTATCAATGAAATTTTCATCACTATTTTTCATGATTTATCTTTCTGAATTTTCTGTTCATTACTTTACTTATATAAATAAAGCACATACAATAAAAGGTATTAAATACTCTTTTTGCAAAGGGGAGAGATACAATTGAGTATGCCTGTTCAAATTTTTGATGATATTTTTTTAATTGACGATTTTGATTTAGGAATGCAGGAAAGGACTGGGACTTTTGTAATTAAAACCGATAAGCCCACGATAATAGAAACTTGTGCTAGTCCATCTATTCCATACATATTGAAGGGTTTGGCTGATTTAGGAGTCGAACCTGAAGAGATTGTTTATATAATTGTGACCCATATACATCTTGATCATGCAGGAGGGGCTGGATTATTATTATCTCATTGTCCAAATGCTAAAGTTATCGTACACCCTAAAGGAGCAAGACATTTAGTAGATCCTTCCAAATTAATAGCAGGTGCTAAAGCAGTCTACGGAATGAATTTCCATACACTATTTGACCCAATTGTTCCAATCGAAGAAAACAAAATTGTAATTATGAAGGATAAAGAACAACTTCAAGTTGGTAAGGAACGAATGTTAACCTTTTACGATACACCAGGCCATGCAAATCATCATTTCAGTATTTATGATCCAATAAGTAAAGGAATATTTACAGGTGATACTCTAGGCATTTATTACAAACAATTAAGTGAGCTAAATATCTTGCTGTTCTTACCTTCAACATCTCCAAATCAATTTGACCCAGAAAAAATGTTACATTCTGCAAAAATGATTGAGCAACTAGATTTAAAATCCATTTATTTTGGACATTATGGCATGACTACAAATGTGGAGGAAGTATTCAGTCAACTTCATTATTGGTTACCGAAATTTATTGATGCAGGAACTAGAGGTATTAATAAAAATAATGAACATAAAGTTCGAGCAGTAACTGAAGAATTATTAACAATGATTTCTGCTTATCTTCACGAGCAAGGAGTTCCAGAAAACCATCCGATTTACAATATTATACCTATGGATATGTCAGTCTGTGCAATGGGAATTGTAGATTATTTAGTTAAGAATGATTTGGTTGAAGAAATAGCCCACGAAGGATGAGCTACATGTTGTATTTTTTTGCATATGTTACAATAGAGGTCTACAAAGCTGCTTACATACTTTAGCAATCTGTTAAACTCTGTCGAAACCATTAGAACAGTTTTAGCATCATTACTAAAGTACAAGAAACCAAGATCCCTATATCTTAAACTGATTTACAGCTTAATACAATATATCAGGAGGCCTACGATTTGTTATGAGAAGCATCACCGTATATAGCCAACCAGACTGCCCACCTTGTGAGGTTGTTAAAAATTTTTTGGCACACCACAAGATAACATATCAAGAGATTGACATTACAAAAAACAAACGTGAAAGAGACCGTTTAATTAATGAATATAAAGCCTATTCTACACCAACAATTATTATTGGTGATGAAATTGTTAAAGGTTTTGATCTCACAAAATTAGCAAATATACTTAATATAGAAGAATAGTCGAGAGTCTGTTTTAATGTGGGTTATACAAAACAAACAAGGTGGAGAGTCTACTCCACCTTGTTTGTTCTTTCAATTTCGCTAATTCGTCTCGGTTTACTCTCGCTACTTTCAATCTCCGCAACTTTCCATTCACCTTCAACCTTGCTAAGTGTGACAATTTCATAATGGTCAGGACTAGTAAATAAGATGTTGTTTTCTTCCAAAAAATATTCATAAACATATATTTGCTGCAATTGTATGTCGTATGTGACTACTGTTTGATCTGTATATGAAAAAAATGGAATGTAATAACGTGCAAAATCGGTTCCGAGAGTTATGTAACCATCTTCTTCTTGAACAACATTCTCACTTATAAACTGATTCATAAATTCATCATTAAAATACAGTGAGAGTAACTCAGTGATTTCTTCCTGTGTACGATAATCTTCACTTAAGGAGACTTGTGTGTTAAAGGCATCTTCGAGATGATTTATTATGTTTTCCTTGGAGGGGAGTGTATATAATTGCGCATCTTCAACAGAACAGTATAACAAAGCGATAGACAGCAACAGTTGGGTGAAGTAATTGACCAAAAAATTCTCCTCTCTTAACTAGATTTTTAAGTTAATATCATTGTATCAACAAATATGACTTGATTTAGTATAAATCGTTCGTAAATATCCATAATATTTTGACATTTTTTTCTACAGTAAATTTGTTTTTTTCTACATAAACTATAGTGGTGCACACAAAAACACCCTATTCTTGAAAATCTTATTGAGAATAGGGGTTAAGAGAAGACTTGGCTGACCAATTTAAGTTAACAACTAAATAACTTAAATTGGCTTGAGTGACAATTTGAGTTAACAACTAAATAACTCAAATTGGATTGGCTACCAAATTGAGTTAACAACTAAATAACTCAAATTGGATTGGCTACCAATTTGAGTTAACAGCTAAATAAATCATATAAGCAACAACCAATCCAAGTGCTATTAAATACGTTATAAAAATAGGGTTTCTCATAACTGGATGATCTTGGACCTTTTCATTTAATTCCGGATCATACTCATCTTGTTGCAACTTTAGTGCCCTTCCTAACCTGTAGGTATAGATTAGACCGATCGTTAATATAAGAATCGAAATAATCATCAGTATAAATGTTAAATTATTCACTGAATCACCACCTTCACACATCCTTTTTTTACTTTCTCACAAATAAGTTATCTATATTCAGACGTATTTTTTATGGTGATATTTACTAAATAAAATTAGGGATATACCAAAGAAATTATTTGGTATATCCCTTATATTCACTTCTATTTTGTTATTTTTTCTTAAAATGGGATTTGATTTAAATACTGGCCACCATCCATTGTCACACACTCACCATTAATGTATGCAGCATCTTCTGATAATAAATAGTATGCCAAGCTAGCTATCTCTTCAGGCGTTCCTAATCGACCTAATGGAACACTTTGGAGTGTACGCTTTGCTGCTTCTTCAGAAATAAACAATTTCTCAGCTCCACCTGTTCTTTCTATTGGACCAGGTGCAATAGCATTCACTCTAATCCCGTATTTTCTTCCCCATTCAACTGCTAAAGTTCTTGTCATTGTCAAAACACCAGCTTTTGCACATGCCGAATGAATAACTCCAGGACCTGCATCCCATGCATATGTAGCTACCATATTTAGGATACTTCCTTTTATACCTTTATCTATAAAATACTTTCCAACCTCTGAACTACAATAGAATGTACCGTTTAACACAATATCAATGACTGCATTCCAGCCATTTACAGATAAATTTTCTGCTGGAACTAGAAAATTACCTGCCGCATTATTTACTAGTGAATCAATTCTACCGAATTTTTCATCAGTTTCTTTTACCATTCGTGTAACATCTTCAATATTCCTAACATCCATTTGTACTGTCAACACTTGTCCGTCAAAGGTTTCTATTTCCTTTTTAACTTCATTAAGTTTTTCCACGTTACGCCCTGTAATGACAACATTCGCACCTTCTTGAGCAAATTTCATTGCCATGTATTTACCCATTCCACTAGAACCACCAGTTACTATAACTACCTTATCTTTCATCATGTGAACCCCCTTTTAAAATGAATGAATGTCCATTCATTTTAATCATACCATGTCTTTTCTAAATTTTCTAATCTTTTAATTAAGTTTATAGAAAATAATGTATGTTACTATTCTATCTTTTTATTCTCTCTGCTAACAAGTATAATAAACATAAGATTTATATAGATTTTATTTGTATTTATAGGTAGGTTGAAAAATAAAATGACACAGAAGCAAACGAGAAGAACATTTTTAAAACGCTCATTTTCTATCACTGTTGGTAGTTTGTTAGCAACCTCATTAGGTTATTATTATGCAAGGTATATTGAGCCAAAACAACTTTCTATAGTCCATCAAAATATATCCCATCAACTCATTCCCAAGAATTTTGAAGGTCTAAAAATTGTTCAATTTAGTGATTTACATATTGGATATAACTATAATTTGAAGCAACTTCAAAATGCAGTGAATAAAATTAACGAAGAAAAACCAGATATAGTATTATTTACAGGTGACTTAATTGATAGTCCTATGACATTTAAAGATGCTGATAAAATACCACCAATTTTAGAAAGTATTCAAGCCCCACTAGGTAAATACTCTATATACGGGAACCATGACCATGGTGGCTATGGATCAAATCTATATCTTGAAATTATGAACAAAGCAAAATTTACATTGCTAGTAAATGAATCAACTGTTATTAGTTTACCTGATGGTAATCAAATATGTTTAGTAGGAGTTGATGATTTATTACTAGGACATCCTGACTATGATAAAGCTTTGGAAAATGTTCCCCAAGAGCTATTCACGATATTATTAGCACATGAACCAGATGCTGCTCATTTGACATCAAAATATCCAATTCATCTTCAACTATCTGGTCATAGCCATGGAGGGCAAGTACAGCTTCCTTTTTTTGGTCCACTGATTACCCCTCCACTAGCAACGACATATGTTGAGGGTTTTTATGAAGTAGAAGAAAGCAATTTGAGTATCTATGTAAATCGTGGTATTGGGACAACACGCCTCCCATTCCGTTTTTTGTCTAAGCCAGAAATAACCGTCTTCCATCTTAATGCTTAAAAATAGGCTAGAGCATGTTTCTAGCATTGTATTCTACTATAAGTACATAATATTTACCGTTATTTATAAACTCCTATCCTGACGTGTTCTCACTAATTGATAGGAGTGAACACATTCTAAAACCAGCTAACCCCTAAAAAATATAAACCAATACTCCCTATGAACGTGAGGAGTATATATGATAAACCACTTACATACTTTTTCTCTAAGATTAATTCAACTGCCTCCACGCTGAAAGTTGAATACGTAGTAAGCGCTCCAAAAAAACCTATTGTTATGAGCGATTGAGCATGAGGGTATAAGCCATTTATAAAATGAACACTGATACCTAGTCCGAAGGAGCCAATCCAATTAACAATGATCATTGAAACCGGAAACCCTGAATGATTCTTTTTTTTTGAAATGAGTAAACCGATACTATATCGACTCATTGCTCCTATAGCACCCCCAAGCATGATTGACAAAATAGTCAACACCACTTCACCTTCCTATCACTTAACTTTTTACTCCTCGTCCAATTACTATCCCGATAAAAGATAATATTAAGCCTAGGAATAACGTTATACTTATATAAACAAACATTACACTTGAATATTCCTGAGTATTTAAAATATATATATCTGCGGCGAAAGCAGACATTGTTGTAAACCCTCCACAAAAACCTGTTCCAATACATAGTTTGATGGTGTTTTTTATTTCATATCTTACTGTTAGTCCTGATAACAAGCCTAATAAGAAGGAACCTACCATATTTGCAATAAAAGTGGCAATCGGAAAAAAGTCATTTCCAAGACCAACTTGCAATAAATAACGTACACATGCACCCAATGCGCCCCCAATTCCGACAGACAATACTTGTGTTAAATAGACCAACATCTAATCACTCCTATATTATAAAAACTTGAAGAAAGGTAAAATATAGGCTTAATTCTCCTGCACAGCTTGTAAGTAATCAAGCTCAACTTCCGCTTTTTCCCCATATGATGAAAAGAATGAACGATAGGAGGCGGATGAAATATGTATCCACATCATTTTCAACATTATCAAAGATTCCCATTCCTCCCATTTTTAGCTGGGCTTGCGATAAGCCCTTATATTTTTAGACCACCATATTATCCTCCTTATTACGGCGGCTACCCCTACGGCGGAGGATATTATTATGGGGGAGGTTACGGTAACCCTTACGGTTTTGGTTATAATTATCCTTTTTCGTATAGAAAGCAACCTTTTAATTAGGATGTTTTCGCATTAAATGCTGCTTTTCGTTAAAGACTATAAAAATCATATCGTACACATCAGTTATTCAAAAACAAAAAGAAACTAAGTTTACGCAAAGAGCCTTTAATTAACAATATCAAACATTTGCTGTCTAATTACCACTATTCAAGAGGACTTAAGTGTCCTCTAGATTTCTTCAGCCATACTCATTATCGATAAGCTGTAAACTGTACAGTGTGATTTATTTTACCATCAACCATAAACTATTTTCTCGATATATCTTTTTTTTTGCAAATTCATACACAAAATGTATAATGGTATATATATACATGCTAATTAATTTAAAATGCTCTTTTCGTAAACTAACAGTTAAATATGTCGTTTTACGAAAGTCATCGTTTTTATAGAAGAAAAGATGACTGAAATTCTAGCCGTATAAGTGAAGATTTTTTAGTACGAAACAACAATCTATACGAAAACAACTATTTTTAAAAGATAAATGAAAGGTGATGACTATGAATAACTCAAATGAAATTCCTCCACTGAAACCTACTATTAGTAACCTCACTAAGGCTATCTTCATTGTAAACCGTCATGCTAAAACAGCTACAAACCCTAAATTTCTGTATCTGTTAAAGCGGAAAGCTCTGCAAAAACTAGTAGCTGAAAAAAAGGCGGAAAAGATTGGCCTTCACTTCTCAAGAAATCCTCGAAACAGCATTCAGCAATCAGATGTACTCGTGTCTGCTGGTGATTATTTTTTCCATATGCCCCCTACAAAAGATGATTTTTCAAAACTTCCACATCTTGGGGATTTAAACCAAACATATCGTAACCCTAAGACGCATATGCCATTGTCACAGGCAAAAATGCTACTTCAAACTTACGTCGGTGTTAAAGAAGATCATACAGATAAAGCACCTCCATCTTCTCAACGACGTAAGAAACCAATTTTTAAAAAACTTGGACAAAGTTATTTTTAAACAGCTCTTTCAGTAAACTTTGTTGCTATTGCTAAAATAGTAGCAATCAAATGCAAAAACATCCTTAATAAAAAAAAAGCTGACTTTTAGTCAGCTTTTTTTAAGGCTTCAAGCTTTCGATAAACTCTGCAACCTTTTGAAGTTCTTCATCAGTTCCATTGAAAAGGCCTGGAGGCATTGCGCCTTGTCCGTTAATCACAATATTTGTAATTTCATCAACAGTTAAGCCTGTATCGATAAGTGCTGGTGCTGCAGATCCACCTAATAAGTCATTACCGTGACAAGATAAACAAGTATTTGCCTCTAATAATTTATAACCTTCAGCATCAGTATCTACCTCAACGTCAGGAACAATAACAATTTCTCCTTGCTTTTTAGCTAACTCCCAATCATGCTGATCTACAGATTCCCAAGTTAAGAAAGTAATTGCAGCGATTGATAATAGCATAAATCCTGTCGCTAACGGTCTTTTAAGAGGACGACGCTCAGGTCCTCGGTCAATAAATGGCGCGAGCAATAATGCACCAAATGCTAATCCAGGCATAATAAATGCACCTAATACTGTATACTGACTAGACGCATAAGTATATTTAAGTAATTGATATAAGAATAAGAAATACCAGTCAGGCAGTGGAGTATACCCAGTATCAGTCGGATCCGCCATACGCTCTAAAGGCGATGGATGGGCTACTGTTAAGATTAGGTATGCGGTAAGAAAGACTGCTCCTACCATCCATTCTTTCAATAAGAAGTTTGGCCAAAATGCCTCGGTTTTCCCTGGGTATTCCGAATAATCTTTCGGGATATTCGGTTTACGCATTTCTACCGCTTTCACGCGGGAATCACCTACAAATTTCATCCCTTTTCCACGATGCATATTCAATTCTCCCTCCTTTGTTTAAGGTATATACAATTATTCATATATTTTATAGTGGACCTGAAATTCCTTGCTTACGGATCATTAAGAAGTGGGCTCCCATCAATCCAAGTAAAGCTCCTGGTAAGAAGAATACATGAATAGCAAAGAAACGGGTTAATGTTTGTGCCCCGACAATTTCACTGTGTCCAGCTAATAGTGTTTTTAATTGTTCACCTATTAACGGTGTTTGTACTGCTATTTCTAGTCCTACTTTAGTAGCGAAGAGCGCTTTCATATCCCAAGGTAATAAATAGCCTGTGAACCCTAATCCTAGCATAACAAAGAATATTAAAACTCCAACAACCCAGTTAAGTTCACGTGGCTTCTTATATGCCCCTTGGAAAAATACTCGTAGCGTATGTAAAAACATCATAACAATAACTAAGCTAGCACCCCAATGATGCATTCCGCGAACAATTTGCCCAAAGGCTACTTCGTTTTGCAAGTAATAAACCGATTTCCATGCATTTTCAATATCTGGAACATAATACATCGTTAAGAACATACCAGATAAAATTTGAATGACAGTAACAAAAAATGTCAAGCCTCCAAAGCAATACACAAATGCTGAGAAATGATGAGCTGGGTTAACATGCTCAGGTACTTCATGGTCAGCTATATCTCGCCACAAAGGCGTAATGTCTAATCGCTCATCAACCCAATCATAAATCTTGTTTAACATTAATTACGCCTCCTTTCGTGGTTTTGCTTTTCCTAGATATAACGTCCCGTCCTCTACTTTAAAATCATACACATCTAGCGGTGCCAAAGGTGGTGTACCAGGTACATTCGTTCCATCCTTCGTATATAGACCAAGATGACATGGACAGAAGAAATGGTTAGGATTGCCTTCATCTGTATTCCAGTCTACAACACAGCCTAAATGCTTACATATAGGTGACAATGCTACGATTTCATCCTTTTCATCTTTATACACCCAAGCTGTGTAAGGAACCTCTGACTCATACCATGCATCAACTTGATGGACTTTAAAAGAATACGATTGTGGCTCGTTTGTTAAATCTGTAACTTGTGCAACAGGAAGCATTTCTTGTTCTTCCGATGGTCTAAGTACAGGGTCAACTGCGAAGCGAACCATCGGCATTAGCATCCCTGCCGCCATAAATCCACCGACACCAGTAAGAGTGTAGTTCAAAAATTGTCGTCTAGAAACTCGGTGATTTTTCTCGCTCATATTTTTCCCCCCTCTAAACATTGCTAGGTCCTTCTCGGACATACATTATACACATATAAAACTAGGACATACTCATGATATATCAATATGCCAATGAGGTCAATATTATCATTCTCTTAAAACATGTCAACTATGTGTCTTAATATAGAGATTTATTTGTTTTTTTCTCTCCACATATTAATAAAAAGTGGAATTAATTGGTTTACTTGTTCTTTCATCATTGTATTGTAGGCTTCGTCATCTAAATGTTCAAGTGGTAAGGCGGGCAACCAGATTAACATATCTTCCATTATAGATTCAATTTGCTTCCATTCACTATCACTTGTCAAAATGAAGATATGCTTTATGCCATTAGCTTTTAATTCAGTACACCACGTAAACAACTTATTTTTCTTCGTTTCTATTTCCTCATCTTGCATGTATGTAAACTGTGGTAAGAGCAATAACCTTCCTTTAAATTGGCGCTCCAACTCATTAGTAATCATTCCTATGAATTCTCCCATAGTTACAGTTGACTTGATATTTGAACCTAAACCGAATGGTATTAGTGGAATGATAGCAGAATCAACATAGTCTGCCGATTTCAAATACATGTCAATATCCTTGATTGTCCATCTCAAAATTTATCCCTCCATCATTCAGTCTTCAAAACTAAATTTCCTTACTAGCAAAAAACATATCATAATTACATTCATAAGAAAACTACAAATAAAAAAAAACCTTGCTAAATTATAACGCAAGGCTACATACAATAAAAAAAGTTCATAAAATGTTCATATTTTCTTTAAAATCTCAGTTAATCGGTTAAATTCATCTTTATCATCACAGTCAAGCGCCTCATCAATCAACTTTAGCAGTTTTTCTTTTTGGAACGATTGTATAGAATCCTCTAAAAACCTCTCAGCTAAAATGCGGTCTTTTTCATTGATATGCAACTGTTTTGGAATATATGGATTTTCCTCTAAAACAGCAGCATAATTGGGAGAATGTATCGATGCTCGAAAGTTTAGCTGTATATAAATCTCCTCTTCCCGATTTAACCTTATGTCATGAAAGGATTTTTCAGCATCTGTTGTCATCACATTTTCTTTATAAAAACGAAAGGGAACATCGTCAACACAATGTGTTGACATAATAATTCCTCGAGGGCAATATTGCGATTGTTCTACAAAATGAACGTGTTTCATTAGTTGATCATGACTCATTAAGTAGTTTAAGATCCAAACACACTCTCTTCTTTTTAATTGATAGTTACTTAAGAACCAACGAATAAAATCTTTTTTTTCATTAACAGAAACAGGAATCGCCATACTCTTCCTTCCCTCCTTTTCAACTATAAAAGGAAACAATTAACAGCTATACGAGTTAGACAACATGATACAATTAATCATTAATAATCCATTTGTAATAACATATCAGCAATTTCCGTATTGGCAGGGTCTAGTTCAAGTAACTGTGAAAAAACTGTTTTCGCCTCATCTCTCAGGCCTTCTTCAACTAAGAAATAACCGTACTCTTCAAGAAATGCAATATCATTGTTAAAGAAAGTATATGCGAGACGATAATGTTTTAATGCATCTGAAAACATTTCAAGTTTGCTTTTAGCTTTTGCCATTTGCCAAGCAAACTGGAGATCATCTAATCCATATTTTTTTGCTTCTTCAATTGTATATACAACCTCGTCATAGTTCTCCTCAATCATGAATAGTTCAATTAACGTATGTATTGCTTCGACGTATTCTGGATCTAAAGCTAAGGCTTCATATAGGTATTGAATCGCATCTGTATTCTCACCTGCTGAAATCGCTAATTTCCCTGCATAATAATATAATTCTTTATTATATTCGTCCACTGCAAGTCCTTCTTTTACTACTTCCAAGCTTTTAGTCGTAGCACCCTCATGCTCATAAGACTTTGCTAAATATAAATATAATGAAGTATATTCAGGATCGATCTCCTTAAGATCGGTGAGTTTATTAATTGCTGTTTGATAGTTTCCAGCTTGGTAAGCCGTAAATCCGTAACCAAACAATAAATTAATATCTACATTTTCTTCGAGTGCTGCTTGATAATATTGAAGTGACTTTTCAAATTCACCGCTTGAACTGTATGCTTCTGCAATACGTTGATTAAGATTTACTCCTGAAATTGTTTCACTATTTTCTACGAGTCGAATGAAGTACGTTAGACTTTTATTAAAATATCCATGACTTAGATAAAATTCTCCGAGGGCAAAGTCAATAAGTGGTTCATTAGGTAGGATACTTTTTGCTTCTAACAACTTTTGTTCACAAACTTCCTCTAAACCTTGCATTTCATATAAATCTGCAAGCAGCAATAACGCTTGCGGAAATGATGGATCTTCTTTGGATACAGTATTTAATACCTCAATAGCTTCATCTTCATGATTTAAGTCGATCAGCACATCAGCCAAGAAAGTTAATAACTCTCCTTCATTAGGATAAAGTAGTAACAATTCCTCAAGCATAACTTTGGCGTCATTTGCGAACCCTAAATCGAAATATATCTCCGCAATTCGGTACTTTTCGTCATCTGTACAGATTAGCTTTAAACTATTTAGAAGATCAATACCTCTCTCTACATCTCCATTATCTATATAACTTAACGCTTTATCAATTGTACTCATATAACAGTAATCCTCTCTTTTTAAACTCATTCTTATTGGCTGTTTTCGCATTGATTATTGGTTTTCGTTATAAGAAATACATACGTATAAACCAAGCAGTTGTGGCATCTTATCTCATTTTAAATGAGGTCAACTGCATAACTTTATTTTTTGCTTTTTAAGAGCAACAAAGTTTGTGAAAAGAGCCTTCTTATTTTATTATCACATCAAGTATTAATTATGTTCTGTTTATGTAGGTGCAGAAAAATACCCAGGAATTTTAACACTACATTCATTTCCAAAACCTGGACGAAAATCGATTTTGTCACCTGATTTAATAACTACACCTTTATGCACCGTTATAGCGGGGTTATGATTATGATAATCGACAAATGCATTTTGAGCAACTTTCTTTACTTGATCTTCATTGCTATACAAATTATAATCAACTTCCCCTCCAACTCGAATGTCCCCTTTAGCTGGATAGATTCCTATCTTTGTTAATATTTCCTTTGACAACGGTCTTCCCTCTTGTGGACATTCTGCAATAGTTGGAATTTTATGTGTTGATGTATGATGGTTCCAAATCTTCGTAAGCTTTTTTTGCTCTTGCTTTGATCGATTTTGCGAAACAGGGATAAATACAATTGGATATAAAAATAATGCTTCGCTAATCCATCCCCACTGTACATCAAATAAATCATCTTCACGTTCAATTTCAACTAATATTACTGGTATTTTATTTCGTTTACAAGCTCGTACAAAAGAAGGGGTTAATGTTTTCAAAGAAATCTGTACTCCAATGTAATAATCGATCGGACTGTTAACTAAATTTCTCCGAACTTTATTGAGTTCATTCATTAGCTGATTTTCATAAGGAATTTTACAAATAACAAGTATTGTTGTACAGCCCTTCATGAGGAAATGAGTTCGAAGGTGTTGTTTAAATAATTGAAAGGGGAGGGATGTCGATAGTGATAAATCAAGCATCACATGACCAGGTGTAACGATAAAACTATCCACGTTCATTTTAAGCGATCGAAACCTATTGGCGTTTTCTCTTATAAAGTCAATCCTATTATTTTTAACAAAAATTGAACATGCTTCGACTCCATTACTTCTTAACACTTTGGCTTCATCAATTATATATGCCATAATATCCCCCTTGAAATGATAAAAAGGTCTTATGACAAGCTATGTACGAAGCATGGTAACTATGACACAAATTATGAAATCAATAACGCCTCTCTCCCTCTCAATTCATATATCTCACGAAAGCATTTTTAACGAAGTACGATTACACATATTCCGCTCTTTTCATAATACTCTATCGATCAGCTTTGTTACTATTCTTTCAAAATTCAGCCAATCTAAATAACCTTTCATATAATTTACAACGCTATTGAGCATACAGACTCTTTTATGTTCAACCTGGTGATGAAAAACAACAATCTATGTGAAAACAGCCAAAACAAATGATTTGTTTACAACCCATTAACCTAGTTATTCATTACACAATAAATAACTAAATTCTCTCGGAAAAGTAAAACTAAACATCGGGATGTCAGCTCTACTACGATTAAAAACCCCCACCTCTTTTGGTGGGGAATCCTTACAAAAAACAACCGTACTTTAATTGATAAGACTATTTAAATGATGAAAGAAGTTTGGATAGGATACCGATATTGCCTCATCATTTTGTAAAGTCAGCTCCCCTTCACAAATACATCCTGCAATTGAAAGCATCATACCTATCCTATGGTCATGAAAGCTATCGACGTGATCTCCTGTTAGCTTAGTCGTGCCATTAATAATCATCCCGTCATCAGTAGCAGTAATATCTGCACCTAGCTTTATTAATTGTGAAACGACTGTATCAATACGATTCGTTTCTTTAACTTTCAATTCTGCCGCATCTTTAATTACTGTTACACCTTTAGCTTGGGTAGCCATCAGGGCTATGATCGGTATTTCATCTATTAACCTTGGAATAAGATCCCCACCGATTTCTATACCTTTTAACTCAGATGTTGTAATGTTAATATCAGCTACAGGTTCGAAATTTTCCAAACGCTCATTCGTTATATTAATATTTGCCCCCATCATGTGTAGCACATCTAAAATCCCAGTGCGTGTCGGATTAACCCCAACGTTTTTTAACGTGATGTTGCTGTTAGGAACAATAGCTCCAGCTACTAGAAAAAAAGCGGCTGATGATATATCACCTGGAACTTGAATATTCGTACCCATTAAAGGCTGTTTACCCTCAATAGATACAGTTAGTCCATCTTCCTTTACGTCAGCTCCAAATGCACGTAGCATTCGCTCCGAATGATCTCTTGACTTATGTGGTTCTGTAACAGAAGTCACACCATCAGCATGTAACCCCGCTAGAAGAATGGCAGATTTCACTTGTGCGCTAGCAACTTTAGAAATATATTGTGTAGGTTTGACATTACCTCCACGAATTGATAATGGGGTTAATGTTCCATTTGAGCGCCCATCTATTTGAATTCCCATGTCTTTTAATGGAATAGTAACCCTTCCCATCGGCCTTTTAGCTATCGAATCGTCGCCAATTAAACATGCATGAAAATCACAGCCTGCTAAAAGCCCAAGTATTAACCTTGTAGTCGTACCGGAGTTTCCTACATTTAATATATCAGACGGCTCATTTAGCTTTTCAATCCCTTGTCCTTCTATTTCCACATGATCGTCATTTTGTTCAATGGTAACACCCATTTTGCGAAAACAATCAATTGTACTTAAACAATCATCTCCCGCTAAAAAATTGTTGATTGTCGTTTTACCATTAGCAATTGCACCAAACATCACTGCACGATGAGAGATTGATTTATCGCCTGGAATATGTAAGGTCCCTACTAAGCTAGGTACCTTCGTTTTTATCATTTTCAATAGGTTCACTCCTTGTTCTATCCGTAATACGTATCGTAGCTGGTATGCTTCGCAAGACAGGAAACTGCTTTATTTCGATCTTCCTCCGATTGAAAGCTAAGGCGAAGAACTCCATATATATCTTCTCGAATTTCAATAATACGTATATTCGTTATACTTATTTTCTCCAATGCCAAATACCCTGTTACCTCAGAGATAATCCCAGGGTAATCGGGTACATCTACATATAAATCATAGAATGATGGTATGGCACCTTTAGCTTTTGCTGGTAATGACTCACGAAAACGTTTTGCTGAAGAAAAGTAAGAGAAGATTCCTTCACCATCCTCATTATCAATCATTTTTCGAATTGTTTCCATTTCACTAGTCCAGTGGTTGAATAGATGTAACAACTCATCTTTGTTATGGAGTAAAATGTCACGCCACATCTCCGGATTACTTGAAGCTATTCGTGTAATATCTTTAAAGCCTCCAGCTGCTAGTCTACTTATAAACTCATGTTCGTTTTGAAACGTTTCCGCCTGATGTACAAGGCTTGCTGCAATAATATGTGGAAAGTGACTAATGACCCCAGTAATTCTATCATGCTCCTGTGGAGATAAATGAATGAATTTAGCATTTGTACCTTTTAACCACTCCTTCAAATCGTTTACATGTTCAATACCAACATCTTCAGGTGTAGTTAAAATGTAAAATGCATTTTCAAATAAATGTGCTTTCGCTGCCACTACTCCACTCTTATGAGAACCTGCCATCGGATGCCCACCAATAAAAGTAACACCTTTTTGGCGGAATATATTCGCTTTTGACACTATAAACTGTTTAGTACTCCCTACATCAGTAACGATAGCTGATTGCTTAAACTTATACTGTGCCATCTGTTCAATTAATATTTCTGTTTGTCTAACAGGGGTCGCAAGAATAATCAAGTCTGCACTATTTACTTCTTGCTCTAAAGATATTGCAATTTCATCTATGATTCCTAAAGTTTTAGCAAGTTTTAAGTTATGAGTATTAATATCATACCCAATGATTGCTGTTTGTTTATGTGCTTTACTAATTGCTAATCCTATTGACCCACCTATAAGACCTAAACCTATAATTAATACTCTTTTATTCATATTTAATCACCTATAGCTATTTCATGTTAGCAGTCTTATTACTTAACATTTCACTTAATATATTTATAATTTCTTCATTCTGTTCTTTTGATCCTACCGTTATACGAGCACTCGTAGGAAATCCTAGGGCATTTCCAGAACGAATGATAAATCCCCTTTCAAGTAAATATTGAAATATTTCATTACCTTCAGTCTCAAAATCAATTAAAATAAAGTTTCCTTCAGATGGATAGTAGCTTAATTGATACTGCTCACAAAATGCATAGAACTGTTGAAGTCCTTCCTTATTTTTTTGAACACACTGATCAATAAAAGCTTGGTCATCTAAGGATGCTAGCGCGGCTGCTTGAGACAATCTATTCGTATTAAATGGTTCTCTTCCAGGCTCTATTTTTTGTAATAGTTCTTGATGAGATATACCATATCCAATTCTAAGCGCTGCTAAACCATGTGCTTTTGAAAAGGTTCTTAAAATCATTAAATTATTGAATGAATCAAGTAATGGAACCGTCTCTGGATAATCAACTGCGGTTACATATTCGTAATAAGCTTCATCAACGACTACTAAAACATCATTTGGAACGTTATTTAAAAATCCCAATAGCTTTTCTGAATTGATGTATGTTCCTGTAGGATTATTCGGGCTACAAAGCCATACTATTTGCGTATCGTCATCAATAGCATTAAGCATCTCATCTAAATTATGGTGACCTTCAATTAATGGGACTTCCTTTATTTCAGCACCTTCTAT
The DNA here is from genome assembly GCF_033963835.1 of Cytobacillus sp. IB215665. Taxonomy (NCBI): domain Bacteria; kingdom Bacillati; phylum Bacillota; class Bacilli; order Caryophanales; family Bacillaceae; genus Cytobacillus; species Cytobacillus sp. IB215665. The sequence continues at coordinate 93,065 of NZ_JAXBME010000004.1, read as the reverse complement.
AATAGCATTATGGCGGTATTGTGGAAATGTAGGTGTTGCCATTACTGTATTTGTACCTGGTCCGAGAAATGCTCTACTTATCACTTGAATCACTTCATCAGAGCCATTACCAAATATGAGTTGAGACTCCGCAACACCTAAATGAGTGGCTAACTTTTCCCGTAAGTTCGCAGCGTATCCGTCTGGATATATGGCGAGCGAAGTTAAGCTATCATTAATGGCACTCTTTACTTTATTTGAACTACCAAATGGGTTTTCATTCGATGCAAGCTTTACAATTTTGTCTAGCCCATACTCTTTTTGTACCTCTTCTGTCGGTTTACCTGGTTGATATGGCTTTAAAGTAAGAAATTGTTTCTTAATATCCATCTTTTTACACACCTCTTATTGTAAAATTTAATATTAAAAGCACAATTGACCTGCTTAAAAATGACAAATATGTGCAAACAATAAACCACCTCTAGCAGTTTGGTCTATGCCACCACCTCAAATTGTCAGAAATTCGGCAGATCAAAAACAAACAGAAGAAAAAGTACAATCATTGTCTGTCAATTAAATCGGGTCTTAATGCAGTAGCTTTCTCTAAATAAATATGATTTACTTCCTCTTGCTCCAAACTAGTATTAATAGTCATCATCACGCGAATACAATGCGATAAAGCATTCGGCACATTAATTTCCTGCATACACATAACAGGTACATACATCCAACCGCCAATATTCCGTAATGCTTTTGCTGGGAAGCTTGCTGTTAAGTCATCTGTTACTGATATCATAACAGATGCTACATCTGTTGGTTCAATTTTATTAGAATGAATCATTTCCAATAATAACTTTTCTGTCGCTTGAATGATGTCATTTGCATTATTCTCTTCGACAGTCGTTGCTCCTCTTACCCCACGAATCATATCTACTCTCCTTTCATAAATCTCGTTAATAATACACGTAAAGTCTCATCCTCAATTGGCTCTATTGCTGGTGTGCCTATCGCTTTTAATAAAACAAATCGAACCATCCCAGTGACCGATTTCTTATCATTCTTCATTCGTTTGATTAGGCCATCTAATGAAAGGTTACTCGGTATTTCAGTTGGAAATCCGATAGACGTCATCAAACTTGTTATCTTAGGAATTTGCAAGTCAATATTATACCGTTCCTCACTTACATTTAAAGCAAATAACATTCCAATTGCGACTGCATCACCATGCGTAATATTCCCATAACCTAGTTCAGCTTCAATGGCATGTCCTAGCGTATGGCCAAAATTCAAAAAGGCACGTACACCACTTTCCTTCTCATCAGAGGATACAATTTCTGATTTTACTTTTATACCAGATTTAATGGCATGAATAAGCTTTTCATCTTTCAATTCCCCAATTGTAGCTACATTTAATACTAACCATTCAAAAAATGTTGCATCATGTATAAGTGCATGCTTTATGACTTCAGCATAGCCAGATCTTTTTTCTATCTTCGGTAGTGAAGATAAAAAATCTATATCATATAATACAGCTTCAGGTTGGTAAAAAGAACCAATCATATTTTTTCCTAAAGGATGATTAATTGCGACTTTTCCTCCTACAGCACTATCATGAGCTAATAAAGTTGTTGGAATTTGTATAAAAGGGATGCCCCTCATAAATGTAGCAGCTACGAAACCTCCTAGATCACCAACAACCCCACCACCAAGAGCTATTAAGAGTGATGACCTATCAAGTCCAAATGTTAATAACTCTGTATGACAATCGAAATAGTTATCAAATGATTTTGCAGCCTCACCACTTGGAATAACTTTATGACCTACTTCATATTTTTTCCCTATAATGTTTAAAATTTGTCGTAAATATAACTTAGCCACTGTATCATCAGTAATGATAAATAATTTATTTGGATTAACATTTGTTTCATCAATACATGATAATAAACGGGTTATAATTCCTTGTCCAACATGTACAGGATATGACTTTGACTCAGTTGTTACTTTAAGAGTTTCCATATTAAAACTCCTTAGCGTACTTCCGCATATTCTCTACATTTTCTCTAATAAGGTCTATACGATCTTGACCAAATTGTTCAATGATTGCATTTGCAAGTTCCCACGCAACAACAGCCTCTGCAACTACACTAGCAGCTGGAACAGCGCAGCTATCAGATCTTTCAATGCTTGCCGCAAATGTTTCTTTCGTTTCTATATCCACGCTTTGAAGAGGCTTATATAATGTAGGTATAGGCTTCATGACACCACGTACGACAATTGGCATACCTGTTGTCATTCCACCTTCAAATCCTCCTAAATTGTTCGTTTTACGTGTATAACCTTCCTGTTCATTCCAATTTATTTCATCATGAACTTTGCTTCCTGGCATTCTGGCAGCTTCAAACCCAATTCCAAACTCCACACCTTTGAATGCATTGATGCTTACAATGGCAGCAGCTATTTTTGCATCTAATTTTCGATCATAATGAACATAACTGCCTACTCCCTCAGGCATTCCTTCAACAATCACTTCGACAATACCACCGATAGAGTCACCGTTTTCTTTAGCAGTATCAATTGCATCCATCATTTGCTTCTCTGCTTGCTTATCTACACAACGAACGGGTGAGTCTTCTGTTATCTGTTGTAATTCTTCAAGCGAATCATACTTCACATTAGTAGCTTTTACACCGCCTATCTCTAAGACGTGACCTGCTACCTTAATACCTAAAGCTTCAAGCAATTTCTTAGCTACAGCACCAGCAGCTACACGAACGGTTGTTTCCCTTGCTGAAGATCGTTCTAACACATTTCTCATATCTCTATGGCCATATTTCATAGCACCTACTAAATCTGCATGACCTGGCCGTGGCTTTGTGATTTTTCGCTTTACATCTTCTTCTTTTATATCTACAAGAGGTTCAGCTCCCATAATATGCGTCCAATGTTTCCAATCACGATTTTCAACAATTAAGGCTATTGGAGATCCTAGTGTTTTACCGTGTCGTACACCTGAGACAATTTGAACTTGGTCTTTTTCAATTTGCATTCTTCTTCCACGACCATGTCCTTTCTGTCTTCTTGCTAGTTCAATATTAATATCATCTACTAACAGCTCTAAACCAGACGGAACGCCTTCTAATATCGTCGTTAATTGTGGGCCATGCGATTCTCCTGCTGTTAAATACCTCATCTTTCTATCTCCCTTCAATCCTTTAAAGCTTTTATGTGTAACAATATATCATATACAGTAGTTAAAAGGTAGCTTTTTTATCTGTTATGCTCTTTTCGAAACCTTTGTTGCCATTTTTACAACATATAATAAGGAAGATGAGGTCATTTCCGAACCCCACCTGCGAAAAGATGCCATGATCTAGTTGTAACGGTTTATAGCTTGTTCGGACAGCAATTAATGCGAAAACAGCCATCTTTTAAAAAAGAATTCATCAAATTGACGAACCCTTTGCTAGTTATTCTATATTATAATGCTTATCTGTTTTCAGACTCAAACCTTACGGTAAAAAAAGGTATCTTCAGAGTCAAATCCGTATTTATGCGGAGTAAAAATTTGTTCAGTACTGCCTACAAAGAAAATACCACCAGTTTGAAGTGCATTAGAAAATTTTTGATACAAGTGATCTTTTGCTTCCTCAGTAAAATAAATAAGCACATTTCGGCAAACAATTAAATCAAAATTGTTTTCAAACTGATCAGATAGTAAATTATGCTTTTTAAAATTTACTGCACTTTTTATTTCATCTGATAACTTATAATATGCTCTATCTTTACTAAAGTATTTCCTTTTTATTTCTTCTGGTACCTCCATCAAAGATCGCTCAGGATACACACCAACCTTAGCTCTTCGAATAACATTTTCATCTAAATCCGTTGCTAATATGGAAAATCTAGAAAGGGGTAAATATTTTGATAGAATCATAGCTATTGTATAAGGTTCTTCTCCTGTAGAACAAGCAGCACTCCATATTTTTAATCGTGAGCGACCATTCAGTATTTTAGGCAACACTTTTTCTTCAAATATACTCCACCTGTTAGCATTTCGATAAAATTCTGAAACATTAATTGTGATTCTATCTAAAAATTCGTCATATAATTTTTCATCGCTTGCAAAGGCGCGAAAGAAATCCAGAAAATTTGTAAACCCTCTTTTTTCATACAGAGATGTTAACCTTCTTTTCATTTGTGCTTCTTTGTATAAAGATAAATCAATTCCAGTTTTCCTTTTAATATTTTCTATAAATTGTATGTAATCTCGTGACATACTTATTACTCCTCTAACATGAACTCAATGGATAGTACTATTATTTTCGATGTAATCATAGTAAAGAAATTTCGAGGGGAATCAGCGGCTAGTCATTAAAAAGTGTATATTGCAAATCGATTAACGATAAATGATATAAAAACCAGCCCTATCTGAGCTGGCAATTAATTAGTATATCCATTCATTTATTAACTTACTATAATCTACTAACTCATCTTCTGCAAAAAACAAATTAACTTCACGTTCGGCACTCTCAGGTGCATCAGAACCATGAATGATATTCTTGCCTACTGTCAAACCGAAATCTCCACGAATTGTTCCTGAAGCAGCATCTTTAGGGTTAGTTGATCCCATCATTTGCCTAGCAGTTGCAATGACATTATCCCCTTGCCACACCATTGCGAACACAGGACCTGAAGTGATAAAATCTACTAATTCTCCAAAAAAAGGACGCTCCTTATGTTCAGCGTAATGCTGTTCTGCGAGCTCGGTTGGTATTGCCATTAATTTTGCACCTACAAGTTGAAAGCCCTTTCTTTCAAATCGTGAAATAATTTCCCCAATTACATTGCGTTGTACTCCGTCTGGTTTTACCATTAAAAATGTTCTTTCCATGACTTTCTTCCACCCCTACAATATTGTCAAATAGGTTGTCAAATATAGTTCAACCAATCAAAATATTACCACTGTTTCAATAGTTTAGCAACAGTTCTGGACCTAGATTTTTCGTTTTCCTATGTACTTGGCTATATTGTAAAGGGCTGTTTTTGCTTTACCAGACGGTAAACTTTCAAGAACAACAAGAGCTTTTTGTAAGTATTTATCACTTATTTCAATCGATCGTTCAATTGCTCCCGATTGCTTAATAAGCGATATAATATGATTCATTTCTTCTTTAGTCGTTTTTGGATTTATATTTATTATTTCGTTGTAAATATCTTGGTTTTCCATCGCAAACAATGCTGGTAGTGTCACATTTCCTTGCTGTAAATCACTACCTGAGGGCTTACCAAGCTGAGCTTCTGTTTCAGTGAAGTCTAATACATCATCTGTAATTTGATATGACATTCCAACATAATAACCAAACCAAAATAATGATTCACATATGTCATCATCCGCATTTGCAGCAACTGCTCCTAACTGGCAGCTAACGGCAATTAACAACGCTGTTTTTCTTTTAATACGTCTCAAATATGTGCGAAGGTCCTGATGAAAATTGTATTTGTCCTTAATTTGTTCAATCTCCCCAACACATACCTCAACTATCGCTTTCGATAAAATCTGTTGAGCATATATATTTTCAACATTAGACATCAGTTCTAATGACCTAGCAAAAATATAATCTCCTGTGTACATAGCAATGCGGTTATCCCATTTTGCTTTGATCGTTTGTTTTCCTCTTCGTAATGTAGAATCGTCAATTACATCATCATGAACGAGCGATGCCATATGAATTAACTCTAATGACATTGCTACGTATTTAATTTGATCTATTTGGTAATCGCCAAATTTACCCCCAAGTAAGACAAAAACTGGGCGAATCCGCTTACCCCCAGCCTGTAATAAGTGCAATGATGCCTGACTCAACAGAGGATGTTCAGACTTAATCGACTTTTCTAATTCTTTTTCAACAATATTTATATCGGTATTTAAAAATGAATACATCATTTTTAATTTCATGCTCTTCACCTTATTCATAGAAAAAATCTAAAATGTATGTCATATGATATATCTTTTGGCTAACTTTTTCACTTGTACCCTAAGTGCATCGCAGCAACGCCACCAGTAAATGCTTTATATTCAACTTTTATAAATCCTGTTTTTTCAAACATTTTCGCTAATTCTTTCATTCCTGGAAATTCACGTGCAGATTCCTGCAACCAAGAATATTCTTTGAAGCTTTCTGCAAATAATTTACCAAATATCGGCATAACAAATCGGAAATATAAATAATACCCTTGACGAAACCCAGGTAGCGTCGGTTGAGACGTCTCTAAACAGACAACATTCCCTCCTGGCTTAACAACGCGATACATTTCATGAAGAACTTGCATATAATCAGGCACATTCCTTAGTCCAAAACCAATTGTAACATAGTCAAACGAATTATCATCGAAAGGTAATTCCATCGCATTACCATGGATAAGGTCAACATTAGTTAAGCCTAAAGAATCAACTTTGTCCTGCCCAATTTTTAACATATTTTTACTGAAATCTAAGCCAGTTACTTGACCAGTTTTCCCTACTGCTTCGGCAAGTGCAATCGTCCAATCCCCTGTACCACAACATACATCTAGCGCTTTAGCACCTTTTTGAACATTCATTTTTTTCATCGTTGCTGCTCGCCATTTAATATGCTTCTTAAAGCTAATAATCGAATTCATTTTATCATAATTATCATGGATTTTCTCAAAAACATGGTGTACACGTTCTTCTTTAGATTGTTGCATAATCCTACCCTTCTTCCACTATCTTTTTTACCGTAAAAAAGTTTTCATACATTAGCTGTTCAATTCGATTAGCCATAATATGTTTAATGATAGGATTTCCTTCTAACCCTCTGTCTATTAAATTCTTAGTTTGTATGATTTGTGTTTCACACATATGTATTAACTGTGACTTTATACCATCTCTTTTATCATGTATATCTTTGTTGTTTAACTGAAATATAACTCTTTTACATGAGTCAAAGAAAAGAGAGTGTTCGTTGTTAAGGAATTTTTTTCTTTCTATCAGAAGCCTTTTAAATAACAGAAAGTGAGCAGAAATTTCTTTCCAAAATGGTTTGCCAAAAAATTCAGATACGTTTTGAAATAATGATGACTCAACAACCTTTAAGCTATTCATTAGCTCTTCTAAAGAATCTAGCTTATTTTCATATAGTTTAATTTTATGCTCGTTAATCATTTTAATAGCGCTTGCTACCGTTGAGATCAATGAAATATCTCCAGCTTGTGATAAAATCTTGTAATATAATCCACTATAATAATCACCAGCCAATATTGTTAGCTGTCGTTCAGTAAGTTGGCCACTATTATTTTCTTCTACATTTGTAACCGTATCATGGGTATCAAGGGAAATTTGCACAAGCATGATTGCTATCATATATTCAGAAACTGTTTCATTAGATAATTCTAATTCTTGAAGTACTGAATATAGAAGCAACATTTTATCCTCGTCAATTACAGGAGTATGAATGTGCTTAAATAGAAAAGGATAGTGTATCCTATCTGTAATGTCTTCTTTAAATAATGCAATTTTTCCCCAGATGTCTTCCAATTAAATCACCCTTGTTTCCCATATATTTACACCGTGATAATTACTAAATTCCAGTGACCATTATAACATAACTTTTAAAAAATTTACTATTTTCTTCGAAACAGGTTTATACATTTCTTTATTGACAATCGCTTCGCCTTTTCCCAAAAAAGATATAGTTCTTTCTAGGAAGCAGCGAAGCGACATGAATTGTAATATGTACTTAGTAACAGATTAATTTTGTTGTTTATCATAGGCCATTTCATATTGATTGCGTTCTTCTAACTATGAAAAAAACATTTATCATTAGTTCGAAGCACCTTTCTCTTTATAACGATGACCATCATCTATAAGCTCTTCTAGTTGAGCTAATTGGTTAACATAAGTAACAAAAATGAGCCTTATCAAAAAAACTAGCAAGAAGTATAATGTAATATTTTAATTTTCAACATACATTTACTATTCTTGTTTGTTTTTGCGTGTTGGCTCTGATTTCATTTCTCCATGTTGTGTTTGAACAATAGCATTTCCTCTAATTTTAATTGCGGATGTATGTTCGGTAAATTGAGCAATCATCACTTCTCCATTATCTAGCTTCTCTGAATGATGAAAACGCGTGTCAGTACCACGAGTAAGTCCAATCACATTCACACCATCTTCAATGGCTTTAATCACAATGTAATCACCATTGTTATTTTTATTCACGATACAACCTCCTGAACTTTCTATATGTCATATAACACAAAACCATTCGTTTAACTATTGGTAATTTTTAGAAAGTTATTATTTCTTATTATGCTTTAATAAGTGATAATACTTCATTTCTAGCAATATGATCGTTTTCGTATCTGCCTCTTGCAGCAGTTGTTATTGTTTGAGAGCCTGGCTTTTTCACCCCACGCATGGTCATACACATATGTTCCGCTTCAACTACAACCATTGCACCGTATGGTTCTAAAGTTTCCATGATTGAATCTGCTATTGTTGAAGTAATTCTCTCTTGAAGTTGTGGTCTTTTTGCAACAGCTTCAACTGCTCGAGCTAATTTACTTAACCCAGTTACTTTCCCTCCTCTAGGTAGGTACGCTACATGAGCCTTACCGAAAAAAGGGACGAAATGATGCTCACACATTGAATAGAACGGTATATCTTTGACAAGTACAAGCTCTTCATGATCCTCGCTAAAAATCGTTTGAAAATGCTCTTTTGGATCTTCATTTAAGCCAGCAAAAACCTCTGCATACATTTTCGCTACACGCTTTGGCGTATCGAGTAATCCTTCTCTATTTGGGTCTTCTCCAACAGCTTCTATAATTAATTTCATTGCATGTTCAAGTTGTTCATAATTAATATTTGCCATTCAATAAATCCTCCTACGATTGTATACTATCGTCGTAATCAGATTCTAGCATAACGACAACATTAAAGTAAAGGATTGCGCAATCAACGCTAAAAATAAGTGTTTACTCTAATGACGGTTTAAGATGCTAACATTCATTATCAAATCTACTTGCATCGTAAAGCAGATTCTTATCTTACGACATACGAAAAGAGGAACTACATAACAGTCGTTCCTCTTTGTGTGTGCTATATTGATTCTACCAACTATGTAAATATTATTTTACAGCGTCTTTAAGTGCTTTCCCTGGTTTGAATGCAGGTACTTTACTTGCTGGGATTTCGATTTCCTCACCAGTTTGAGGATTACGTCCTTTACGAGCAGCACGCTCACGTACTTCAAAGTTACCAAAACCAATTAGTTGTACTTTGTCACCAGTTTTAAGTGTCTCTAAGATTGTATCAAAAACAGCATCTACAGCTTTTGTTGCATCCTTCTTTGAAAGTTCACTTGATTCAGCTACAGTATTAATTAATTCTGCTTTATTCATGACATTCACCTCCTCCCAAAGATGTATGTTATATAAAAAGCTATCTTGTCAACATTTTTTCACATTTTAAACTAATTCTATACATACTAATATCAGCATTTTATTACCATGCATAATGTTATATGAAAAATTGACAGAATTCAATATGTTTGACTAATAATCTTTAGATAGACAATCACTATTAAAATGCGCCTTTACTGTTAAAAGATTATCACACTGGAACAGTCATAGCAAGCATATTTTAGCTTTAAGACCACCTATTTCAGTGATTCCCAATAATTAGGGGGATTCATTTTGTCAAATATCAACAATAAAAAAGACCCCTTATGGAGTCTTTGAATTATAGAATAATGGCTATTAATCCACCTGATCCTTCATTAATGATTCTTTCCAATGTTTCTTGTAATTTATATCGTGCATTTTCAGGCATTAGAGAAAGCTTCGCTTGAATCCCTTCTCTCACTAATGAACTTAACGACCTACCGAATATATCAGAATTCCAAATTGATAATGGATCTTCTTCAAAATCCTGCATTAGATAGCGAACAAGCTCTTCACTTTGTTTTTCAGTGCCTATGATTGGAGCAAATTCAGATTCAACATCTACTTTAATCATATGGATCGAAGGAGCTACAGCTTTCAATCTTACTCCAAATCTAGATCCTTGTCTAATGATTTCTGGCTCATCCAAGCTCATATCTGATAGAGCTGGTGCAGCAATCCCATAGCCAGTTTGTTTTACCATTTTAAGTGCATCAGCCACTTGGTCATATTCTGATTTTGCATAAGCAAAATCTTGCATCAATTGTAGTAAATGATCTTTCCCACGAATCTCAACTCCAACAACCTCTTTCAAAATTTGATCATATAGATCATCAGGAGCAAATAAATCAATTTCCGCAACACCTTGCCCCATTTCTATCCCAGCTAAACTTGCCTTATCAATAAAATCATATTCACTAAATTGACCAACAACGCGATCAACATCTCTTAGTCTCTTTATATCCTTTACAGTATCTTTTACTGATTCCTGATAGCTTTCTCTTAACCAATGCTCATCTCTTAAGACCATTACCCAGCTCGGTAAATTTACATTTACTTCAAGTACAGGAAATTCGTAAAGAGCTTCTCTCAACACATTATATACATCCGTATCTCTCATACTTTCCACACTCATTGCTAATACAGGAATATCATACTTCTCTGTTAGTTTTCTTCTAAGCTCTTCAGTTTCTGGATGATGCGGCCTAACCGTATTAATTACCATAATAAAAGGTTTTCCTACCTCTTTTAACTCTTCAATAACCCTTTCTTCAGCTTCGACATAGTCCATTCTAGGAATTTCACCAATGGAACCATCGGTTGTTATGACGACGCCGATTGTAGAGTGCTCTTGAATAACTTTTCTAGTCCCTATTTCAGCCGCTTCATGGAATGGAATAGGTTCTTCATACCATGGCGTATTAATCATTCTTGGTCCATTCTCATCCTCATACCCTTTGGCTCCTGGTACAGTATAACCAACACAATCTACTAATCTAACATTTACATCAAGACCTTCTTCGACATGTACTGATACCGCCTGATTTGGTACAAACTTCGGTTCAGTAGTCATAATTGTTTTCCCGGCTGCACTTTGTGGTAATTCGTCCTGTGCACGCGCTTTATCAGCTTCATTACCGATATTAGGTAGCACAACGAGCTCCATAAACTTTTTAATAAAAGTAGATTTTCCCGTCCTAACAGCACCTACCACACCTAAATAAATATCTCCACCAGTGCGTTCTGCGATATCTTTAAAAATATCTACCTTTTCCAAATGATTCCCTCCCGGTCTTAGAGTTCTTGGAATATATTTAATCCAGTTATTTGATAATAGGGGACATTATATGTTTATGATGTTGTCCTATTTATTTATGACTATTATGAACAATTTTTTTCAAATGGCATACAATGACCTAAACAAAGGGTTACTAAAAAACCCTTCACTTAGATTGTATTCCTAAGTAAAGGGTTCATGACTTATTTATATAAAAAAATTGGTTCTCCATTTATCGGATCAATTGTATAAGGCATCGAATACGCTGGCACAAATATTGACTGATCCACTAATATATGCCTAATATCTTCATCTTGGTTAAAAGAGTAGTCTTCCTCTTGTAATACTTTAAATAAATCTATTGTATAATCAACATAAATTTCTGTATCAGACGCAATGATTAATGGAAGATTAAGTCCTGAAAATGGACTGACTACAAATGGTGGCTCTTCATACCCTAATTTCGCATAATCTAGAGTAAAAACACCATCATCAACTACTTCTTTATATGGAGGGTATCCATTTGATTGTCTATAGAACATTAAACGTGTATTTAATTCTCTAATTTGCTCCGCTATCCTTAAATCAAGAAGCTTTACCATAGGGTTCGTTTCAACATCTACAAGAACATATGAAAACACTCCACCGCTTTCATACGCTGTTCCTGGCGTTTCTGATAAATAACGTGGGACTAGCTTGTTAAAGTCTATTGGATACTTTTGATATAAAGGAGTAGATGCCTCTCTCGTTTTTATCGGCAACAATCCTTGCTGGTCCTTTTGATAATTAACCACTGCTTCCTGAACAGCTGATACTTGATTTTCGATTGGGATTTGATTTTTTTCCAAGTTAGCTTCAGGGTATAAACATCCCGATAGTAACATAAGAAGTAATAATGTAACCCCACTGTTAATGAATAATTTCATTGTAAATCATTCCTTAATTTTATGTATATCTATTCACTTACAGGACCACTAAAAACAACAAAAAAGATAATAATACCTGCTAATACCATGAAACAATACGCAATAAATGCAACAATACCTTTCAACACACCTTTTAACTTAAATCTACTAAAATATATCGCTATAATAGCAACAAACATAAAGCCCATAGCTGCAAGCGATATCCACATTTTAATCATCCCTGGTGACATTCTTAACTATCTCTCCTTTTTAAAACCATAATATATCTTATCACATGAAAATGTTATCAACAATGAGAAATCAGTAAGTTCTTTGGATATGCAGCACTCATGCTGTAACCCATTAATTTAACGGACCTTTGCTTTGGTGAATGGGTTGAAGCGCTGTGGAGGAAAGTTGCAAAAGTTATACAATTAAAAGCTTAGAGTCGTTGGATGACCACGATGAACTCCTCTATATATCTTAAATGCAAGCTTTAGTCAGATTACAATCACAGCTTATCCTATTTCATCATCAGAAAATGCTGAAGTAAAGAGGGGCAGCTCTACTCCAGCATATGACAATGTAACCCATTTCGCTTAGCTCAAGCTCATATGGTCGTACGTTCCATTTTATGCGAAAATGAACTATGTTGTATCATCAACAGCCCATTTTTTATTACATTTAGCAAGAAATATGTACCCTTTAGTTAATTATTATTAATACTAATGATATTTAAAAGCTCCTCCATCTCGCCTGTTCTTGTTCGTTGCATGAGTGAATCAAGAGCTTCTTTTGCAGTTTTATCTTCAAACAGAACATCGTACAGAGCTTTTGTAATCGGCATTGTCACATCCATTTTGTTCGCAAGTTGATAAGCTGCTTTTGTCGTACGGACACCTTCAACAACCATACCTAAATTGTCTAATACCTCGGTAAGGCTTTCTCCCTTTCCAAGCATATGACCTGCTTTCCAATTTCTTGAATGAATACTTGTACAAGTTACAATTAAATCTCCAATTCCAGTTAAACCAGCAAATGTTAATGGGTTTGCGCCCATCGCACTACCTAAGCGGGTGATTTCAGCTAATCCTCTAGTAATTAGCGCAGCTTTCGCATTATCCCCGTAGCCTAAACCATCAGTAATCCCAGCAGCAAGCGCAATGATATTCTTTAGTGCCCCACCAATTTCAACACCTAATAAATCTGGATTCGTATAAACTCTAAAGTGTTGATTAATAAATAAATCTTGAATATTTTCAGCTATATCCATATTTTTGGAAGTTACTGTTACAGTAGTTGGGTGACGTAAACTTACTTCCTCAGCGTGGCTTGGTCCAGAAAGAACTACAACGTCTGTCAAAAGACTTTCAGGGAGTTCTTGCTCTATTATTTCTGAAATTCTTAATAAAGAATCTGGTTCTATCCCTTTACTTACTGAGACAATTGTAATCGGCTCTGAAATAATTTGTTTAACCTTTTTCAGCGTATCTCTTATCGCTTTCGTTGGAACCGCTAAAACGACAGTCTTCACATTTTGTAAGGCTTCTGTTAAAGAGCTATATCCAATAATTTTAGGTGATAATTCAATATCTGGTAAATACTGTGTATTCATATGAGCAGTATTAATTTCATCAATTTGCTTCTTATTTCTCCCCCATATCCGAACATCATGACCATTATCAGCTAGTACCATTGCTAGAGCTGTTCCCCAACTTCCTGAACCTATTACTGCAATACTATTCATTTTTCCACACCCTTCTTGATTATCTCATAACTTTATGGATGTTTTACGCATTAATGATTGCTATTCATACTAAGAAATATATACGTATAAACCAAGTGTTCGTGGCATCTTTTCTTATTCAAAAATGACGTTAACTAATTAAAATTAATATTTTGCTTTTCTATTTTAATACAATTGCAAAAAAGTTTAGGTAATCCGAGGATAATTTAATAGGTCATAATATCCAGTATTACCCTCTCCTTACGATCAGATGCTATAAACATTTACCTTACATACCCTATTTACGGGAACGTGCAAATATTTTTATAGGTGTCCCTTCAAAACCAAAAGCATCACGAATACGATTTTCTAAAAAACGTTCATACGAAAAATGCATTAACTCAGGGTCATTTACGAATATAGCAAAAGCAGGAGGCTTAACTGCTACTTGTGTAGCGTAGTAAATCTTCAAACGGCTGCCATTACTAGTTGGTGTTGGATTCATCGCTACAGCATCCATAATTACATCATTTAAGATATTCGTTTGAACTCGTAGCGAGTGATTTTCGCTTGCCAAACCGATCATTGGAAGAAGCGTATGCATACGTTTCTTCGTTTTTGCAGATAAAAATACAATTGGTGCATAATCCAAGAATAAAAAGTGATCTCGAATTTTCTGTTCAAAGTCACGCATCGTTTTTTCATCCTTATGAATTGTATCCCACTTATTCACTACTATCACAATGGCTCTTCCTGCATCGTGAGCGTAGCCAGCGATTTTTTTATCCTGTTCTATGATTCCTTCTTCAGCATTGATTACGACCAATACAACATCAGATCTGTCTATCGCTTTTAACGCTCGAAGCACACTATATTTTTCTGTGCTTTCATATACTTTCCCCTTTTTCCTCATCCCTGCTGTATCAATAATAACATAGTCTTGCCCATTGAACTGATATTCAGTATCAATTGCATCTCTTGTCGTTCCTGCTATATCACTTACAATTACACGATCTTCTCCTAAAATAGCGTTAACTAATGAAGATTTTCCAACATTCGGTCTACCTATAAGTGAAAACCTAATAATTTCATCATCATAATCCTCAACTAAATCCTTTGGGAAGTGAGCTGCGACAGCATCTAACATATCACCTAACCCTAAGCCATGAGTACCTGAAATAGGAAATGGTTCACCGAAACCTAGTCCATAAAAATCATAAATTTGATCTCTCATTTCAGGATTATCTACTTTATTAACGGCTAACACTACTGGTTTTTTAGATCGATATAATATTTTTGCTACTTCTTCATCTGATGCTGTGATGCCATCTCTACCATTTGTCATAAAAATGATAACATCTGCCTCTTCAATCGCAATTTCTGCTTGGTGACGGATTTGCTCTATAAAAGGCTCATCACCTATATCAATCCCACCTGTATCAATAATATTAAAATCAAAATTCAACCATTCAGCTGAGCTGTATATTCTATCTCGTGTGACTCCAGGTATATCTTCGACAATAGAAATCCGCTCGCCTGCTAATCGATTAAAAATTGTTGATTTTCCTACATTTGGTCTACCTACAATTGCAACAACTGGTTTAGTCATAGTTTTGTCAACCTCTCTCTGTTATCTATATTAAGAAAATGAATGTCGTATTAGTGTCAAAGTGCTTTAATATCAATCATATATATAATAAAGAAGTAATGCTAATAAATAAACCCTTCAATAATGAAGGGTTTAACTTTTATATATTATCAGAAAACCAACAACAGGACAAACCCCTTAGTGAAGTTGAACAAGTAAATAAGTATATTCTTTAAGATCGAAATTTCTCTCGATAATCAATACCATCTGCAAAATTAGAACACATGAAAATGGTATGGGCGAAAACATCATCTTATTTTAATGTTTTACAATGATATATAAATCATCGCTCAAACCATGTGCAATTCCGTCTAAAATTGCTTCCAGATTTGCCGCAATCTTTTCCATTTCTGCTGTACTATCACAAGTAAACGTAGGGGCTCCTCCTGCTACCTTATTACTTTTTGTAGTAATTACTGCAAGAATATACTTTTCGAGATTCATTTAAGCTCACGCCCCTTTTCATTAGCTTTAGATTCTGTAGGCATACGAATTGCACTTTCTAATGTAGGTACTTCACCGATGATCTCTATTGCTTTTACTACGTCTTTTTCCTGTGGTAAAATAAATATGCCCACCCTACCATCATCTAAATCTCGTTTTGCTAAAGGAATGAGCGCAGGTGTACCAGAATCTCTATACACACCTAATGCCGTAGATATATCATGTAGAATCGCTTGTCGTTGCCCTAAATTCGCGATCGTTGAACGGGCATCGAAATTTTTGGGAGATAAAATAAAACCCATTCCGTATTGTAGTACCTCTTCTTGTCTCTTTGGTAACCCAATATTCATAATATAGATATTATCTACATACAATCCACTCCCATCAAATCGTGGCTCAACAAATTCCACACTTACGATTTCCTTTAATTTTCCACCAGTCATTAACTTTCTTGATAACCCAATTGCGATAAATCCAACTATTGTTCCAGCCAATATCCCAAACGCTAAATAGCATAATGTTGCGATGAGCGAAGTAAAAATAACTAAATAATTGCGACCTTCAAAAGCTATTGCTATTCCTTCAATATAAGTACTTCCTCTTGGTACTAGTTCATATTGATCTAGTTCATTTAATGTATTTCTTTCCATATTCCTTACTTCCCGAAATTGTGATGCAGCTAATGCTAAAAAAGTAATTGCAGAAAAATCTTCTTCCATAATAGCAGGGACTGCAATTGTTCCTAATCCTGCTGCGATAAACCCAAGAGCTATATGTATAATCTTGCCATGAAGGTATGTTGGATATTGCCTATAATCTGTACGAAGCATATATAAACGTGCAATAGTACCAAATATGACACCAAATAAAATCGGATACGTATATTCATTCATCTTAGCCTTGTTTCTCCTTTATGTTTTTATGAATTAACAGATCAAAATACTTTGTCATATGTTCAAACGCAGCCCAACCCATAATTAAAAATAAGCCTATGGAGACTATATCTAGAAAATTAAGTGAACCAATCTCATAATAGAAGTTAAATCTCTGTAAAATGATAAAGTATAATAACTCACCGTGACATAATCCGGTTACAAATATAATCACTCTATCTTTTGAATATTTTGCAAGCATAAAAGTGATATATACTAGTGGGATAGATAGCATCCATTTTCGATCAAATAAAACCCAAACAGGATCAAACAACTCAAACAAATGAAAGCTAACATAAGCAAATGTAATGGTAATCATTGAAATAAACGTATATATTTGTTGGTTCCAGCGTTTTTTAGATATGACTGCATAACATACGACTAGCAACATTAAATAACTATATGACACAGATATGATGTCATTTTTTAACGTACTTACCGAAAGTATGATTGTTAATAATGCAACTATCGCTATCATTAATCTCTTCGTACTCTTATTTAGACAAAAAGTTGCTATAACCCACAAAGACCAAAAGAACCAATAAAAAAATTGTCCCTCCACGACCAATTCTCCCTTCATAACCATTATTGCTACAAAACAATAAATTTAATCCAATTAAATGAAAAACATCATGAATAGATAGCTTTATAAAAACGAATATTAGAATTATCTTGTTTATAACTTGTGTTAGTTAAAACTAAACAACATGGAGGTTACTATATGGGAAAAGATCGACAGGAAAAAAAACTGCAAAAAAAGAAGCAAACTGAATCTGACAGAGATCAAGCTCTTCACTACCGTGGTGCAACAGAACTTGAGAGTCCTAGTCAAGCTAGATTACGCAATGGGCAAGAACAGTAACATTTGAGGTATTTATTGTTGTTCAAAGATAGCAACAGAAAGTAACGAATGTAAATAACTCTTTTAGTTGTTGTAATTTATTGGAACAGCATAAAACATCCATATTAAAAAGTTGTTTTTGCAATTGATAGTTGTTTGCTATTAAGAAATAAATACGTACTCAACTAGAATCTGGGGTATCTTTTCTAAAAACGATGACAAACGTATAAAACCATTCGTCGCGATTCAAATTCCAACAAAGTTCACGAAAAGAGCCATAAAAAAAGAACCTGACACTATCGAGGTGATAGTGTCAGGTTCTTATCTTTTACTATATTGACTTGTATTAATTCCTCTTTGACATAGCCAATGATACGTGTCCCCATTAAAGACTAAAGGGCTATGTTGCAGTTCTGTAATCGTTCTTGTACCTAAAGCTGTCATAATTATCTTTAAATGATTTTTAAGCTTCGTAATCTCATCGATTAAGCCGTGTAATCCATGGTTAGTTAATATTGTTAGAAAGTATCCAGCAAAAGCAGTTACATTTGCTCCGAGCGCAATTGCCTTGGCGACATCTAAAGCATTTTGTATGCCACCAGACGCTACGATTGAAAGTTCAGCATGGGTAGCTCGCACCTCACAAATGGAAGGAGCTGTTGGAATCCCCCATTTATCAAAGTAACTTAACGTGTCTTCGCGCCTCTTATTTTCAATCTTAGAAAAGTTAGTTCCTCCGTATCCACCTACGTCAATGATTTTCACACCAATATCAAACAACTGTCGAGCTGTTTCTTTACTAATACCGAAGCCAACTTCTTTAACTAAAACAGGAACCTCTAATCCATGAACGATTTTTTCAATTCTATGTAACGCACTTGTAAAGTCACGATCACCTTCAGGCATAATTAACTCTTGGATAACATTTAAGTGTATTTGTAAGCCATTAGCGTCGATCATCTCAACTACTCGCTGTGCATCCTCTACCGTAGCTTCACTACCGATATTTGCGAAAACAACCCCATTCGGATTAACCTTTCTAATGATTTGAAACGATTCTCTTTCAGCTGGGTCTTTAAGAGCTGACATTCCTGAGCCAACACCCATGGCAACATTACATTCATTAGCTGCTATAGCAAGGCTTTTATTTATCTTTGTCGTTTCCTCTCCACCACCACCTGTCATGCCATTGATAAAAATAGGCGAACTTAAATTAAGTTCGCCTATTTCTGTACTAACATCAATATTGTCTAATGCTATATTTGGTAAGCTCTGGTGGACAAACTGGACATCATCAAAACCATTATTTCGTTCCTGTCCTGTTTCAAGTGCAAACAATATATGCTCTTGCTTCCTTTTTGCTCTACTCAAGTCCATCACCATTATTTAAATTCGTTTAGTTTATCACCGATGACTTCGCCTAACTGAAACCCAGTATTTTCCTCTAAAGCTTGATAATTACTTTCTACTTCTTCTTTCACATTTTCATCTAGTTCTTTAATACTTAATGAAATTCGTTTTTCATCTTCATTAACATCTAATACCTTCACTTTAACACTTTGATCTTCCTTCAACACTTCATGAGGTGTCCCTATATGAGAGTTTGATATTTGAGAAATATGAACAAGCCCCTCTACTCCTGGTAATACCTCTACAAATGCACCGAATGATACTAGTCTCTTAACCGTTCCTTCAAGAATATCACCAGCTTTTAACTTATCAGAAATATTTGACCACGGGCCAGGCAAAGTTTCTTTTATTGACAGAGATATACGTTCATTATCTCGATCTACAGCTAATATTTTCACATTAACCTCTTGACCTACTTCAACAACCTCTGCTGGCTGTTCAACTCTGTTGTGAGAGAGTTGTGAAATATGTACAAGACCATCAACTCCACCAATATCAACAAAAACTCCAAAGTTAGTTAATCTTTGGACTGTTCCCTCTAACACTTGACCTTCGTGTAAAGTATTTAGTAGTTGTTGTTTTTTCGTTTCTATTTCCTCTTCAACGACAGCTCTATGTGACAAAATAACTCTGTTTTTATCTCGATCTAACTCGACTACTTTAAATGTTAATTGCTTACCCTTGTATTCTGTGAAATCATCTACATAAAATTTTTCCACAAGAGATGCTGGAATAAATCCTCTTACACCAATATCTACAACTAGTCCACCTTTTACAACGTCTTTTACTTCTGCTTCAATAATTTCACCAGTTTCAAATTTTTGTTGTAGGTCATCCCATGCTTGATCAGCATCAATTTCTTTTTTGGACAAAATTAATGCATCTTCTTCTACTTTCTTAACCTTTACTGTTAACATATCATCAACTGAAACTACATCACTTGCTTTTTCTACATGCAAACTAGATAGTTCACTGATTGGAATTATTCCACTTAGTTTGCTACCTTCTACATCAATATATACTTGCTTTTCTTCTACCTTTGTGATTTGTCCTTTTACTACATCGCCAACTTCAAAGGTTGTTACTTCCACTTGATTCAAATCCTCACTCATCTCTATTTACCTCCTTAATTCCCCAACAACAGCTTTAAAAGTTCTTTTTAATAACTTCTTACAAATAAAACCTTTTGTCAAGTATTAACTTGCTTTGACATCGTAATTTTCAAGAATTTCACCAATTGCATCCATAATTACATCAGTCACTTCACTTGCTGATGCTTTTTGTTTCCGCATCTCAGTAATATCAACAGGCCTTCCATAAACCACATGAAGCTTACGAAACGGTTTATAAGGTCCAATAATCGCGCATGGTACTACAAGTGCATTTGATCGAAGTGCAAAGAACCCAACGCCAGCTAAACCTTTACCGAGATTTCCTTCTTTATTTCGAGTGCCTTCAGGAAATATTCCTAATACATTATCATCATTTAATATTGCTAAAGCATTCCTAATAGCGCTCCTGTCACTCATGCCACGCTTTACTGGAAAAGCATTTAAGTTGCTAATCGCTGTTTTTAATATTGGTACTCGAAAAAGTTCTTCTTTTGCCATAAAATGAATAGGTCTAGTTGAAGTAATGCCAACAACGGGTGGATCTAATACAGATATGTGGTTTGAACAAATTAATACTGACCCTTCTTTAGGGATATTTTCTGATCCGATAATTTTTATGCGATATAACGGCTTTAATATCCCCCAAACAATATTCTTTGCTATTGTATAAAAAGCCAACCTTATCAAATCCTCTCTTTAACGATATCCATAATCATATTAACAACCTCAAGGATCGAATACGATGTGGTATCTATCTCTATCGCATCAGGAGCTTTTTTCAAAGGTGCAATCTCACGCTCGGAATCAAGTTTATCCCTTAATTCTATATCATTCATTATTTGTTCGATGTTTGAATCGTAACCTTTATTAATATTTTCTTCATGGCGTCTTTTCGCTCTTTCTTCAACAGAGGCCAACAAAAATACTTTTACCTCAGCATCGGGGAGTACATGCGTACCGATGTCCCTTCCATCCATGACGACGCCACCATTTTGAGCAAATCGCTGTTGCCTAAGTACCATTTCTTCACGAACGAGTTTATGTTTAGCTACTATTGATACTTGATTTGAAATATCATCTTTGCGAATTTCTTCAGTAACATTTTTTCCATTCATAAAAACAATCTGTCCGTCTTTTGATGGCTTTAATTGAATATCAGTATCTTTTAATAAATGAATTAATGCTTTTTCATCATCTAGATTAAGTTCGTTAAGTAATGCATTATAAGTAATAGTTCTATACATTGCACCTGTATCAATATAAACATACGATAATTGCTCTGCTATAATTTTCGCAACTGTACTTTTTCCTGCGGCAGCTGGACCGTCAATCGCTATTGAAATCAGTTTTTTCATGATGCCTCCTACAACTACTTACAAAGATAAATAAAAAGCGCTCATTAATACAAGAAAATTAACATGCGGCAGATCATAAAAAAACATGAAAATCCCCTTTTCACACATAAGCGCGGAGTAAATCTTTAATAAAATTCCCTCTATATTGTAACATACACTGACCTACTGGTCGAACGTTTCAAGCACAATTGTAAAGTTATTTTTTTGCACTCCCTCATAGTCAACTAGTTTGGATATATATGGCTTTACATCATTGTGAGCCAATAAACTTTGAGCTATGATCAAAAAAATAACTTGAATGATGACTAACTTCATGATAATACCTTCAAATCTTTTCAATTTAAACACTCCGTTTTTAATTATTGTGTTAAAAAACAGAGTAAATTATGCATTCAACATTTTTTATATATGGCTGTTTTTGCATTGGTTGTTGCTTTTCGTAAGGAATAATTACGTGTAACCCAAGCATCCTAGCATCTTTACTGTCTTAAAGTGATATCAACTGCATAAATTTATTTATTGCGGTTCTAAATTAGTCTCAGTAGCAACATAGTTTACGAAAAGAGCATTTAATATAAACCCTCATATTATAAAAAAACTACAATTCCCTTTTCCGCATGGCAACTTGCTGTTCGAAACAATATCTAATCAACATTTGACGCTCAGTTTCTTTGATGTCAAGAAATTCAATTGTTGCTTTATTTCTGTCGTAATCATCCCCTCCAATCATTCGAATGACTTTACAGGGTATTTTCAAATATTTATATTCTCCCGACTGGTAAGGAAGTACAAACCATACTGACATCTCTGTATTAGGTGAAACCTCTACATCTTGAGGCATAATCAAGGCTGCCCCACCTGCACTTAAATCACTCGTAACAGTTAAAAAAGGGGGGAAGTCATCCTGTGTAGAATGTACCGCAACATCGACAGAAGTCTCAATTCTAACAAATTGTCTTCTTTGTACTTTAACAAACTTGTCTTTTGCTGGTTTTACTAACGAAATCATAGGAATTCGCTGATTAGTTTTGCCTATGATATGTGTCTTAAATGTAAAAACCTGCTGATCTTTTCTTATGTATTTAGCATTAAAGTGAGTACCTATCGTAAAAAATGTTGATTTCCCTGTCGACGTATTAATTGGATAATCAATATAGATGTATTTTGTATTCAATTCAACAATTCTACATTTATATGTATCTGTCTGTTCACCACGTGTATGAGAAAGTGTAATCGTATCCCCTACTTTCAACATCTAAACCACTCCTATGTAGGTAATCAAACCAAAAAACACTAAAATATGTTATTTTATTAATACTATTAAATCATGAAAGAACGAAAAAGAACAGCATTAAAGCTGTTCGTAGATAGGTTCTGCGTTTTTTAGTTTTTCAACTTTTTCTTCGAAACCATTTTCTGCATTTATGAAGATTCGATACGTATCTGAGTCGATCGTCCCTATAAACTCAAAGCACAAAACTTCTTCTCCTAAGTTATTTACAATGATCGCCTGTCTCTCTTCCATTATAGTTACATCAGGGTTTATATTTTCTTTTGCCTGTTCTACTGTTAATGTTGGTTGTGGGATAGCCCTGTCCCGCTTAGCCGTTAAATAATCCCGAGCAGAAAACCCAATAATATTTCCTTTATCTAAGGCTACTTTCATATTTATTGAGTCAGGATAAATTCTTACACCATCCATCTCGGTAACAAACGTAAACACACCTGTATTACCATATTGAGCACTCTCAAAAAGCTGCTGGTTTTCAAACTTGTTCTTTTTTAAAAATGTAGCTGCTTTATTAGCTGCATCATTTAGGCTTACTTGTTGTTCTTTAATCTCTCGGTCCTGAATTACCCAAATAGGGTAGCCCCCTTTTTTAGTTATATCCATATACGTATTAGCTTTACTTTTGTTATCCTGGATTGTTAAGCTATAAAAATCATAGTTTGAACCGTCAGCATTTTCACTAATATTTATTTTCTCATCTCCCTTTAAACCAAGAAAGTTGATCGCAATTCTTTGAGCTTTTGCTTCATCAATCTTTTCACCTTTTATTTGCTCTAAGCCTTCATTTTTCATATCTAAACTCGTAAATGTTGGCCCCAAATTTGTTTCCGAATAGCCTTCGACGTTTTTTTCTACTGTCTTAAACCCATCTATAATCGTATTATCCATTTGCTCGTCGCCAGTAGATAATGCTAATTCAACATCCATCCATCTCAAGTTATTTTCTAACACTAGGTATTGTACTTTCCTAAGCTCACTTTGAATTTCAGCAGCATTTCCATATAACGTTTTTAATGTCTCATATTCGTCCTTTGATAATGGCTGATTATTTAAATCTCTAATTGCAGTTCGATAGCTAAATTCACCAATCTTTGATAAAAATTCTTCCGTTTTATTAAAAGGTAATAACGTCAAAGGTAATTGCCCTACATCAGAATGTGCTTCTGATGTAATTCTCCATACTTCCGCTAGTGCAGGAGAAAGCGATAATGGAGAATTCATAGCTAATGTAGTTCCTATCTTATCTTGTAGCAAATCAAGTTGATAGGTTAAGTCATGAAATGCGCGTTGATAATTATTTTCTGCCTGAATTAAAATTGCGTTTTTTTCTCTATGTTCCTGATACCCCCAATACGATACACTCGCTACACCTAATGTTAAAATTCCTATTATTATTCCTCTAATCAAAATATCCCGCCTCTCTATTTACAAAATACATGTTTACCAATTTTTTTGATTTGTGGACGGGTCCATATCCATTCACTTGTTGCTGTATCTGGATTAAAATAATAAAGTGCATTTTCTGAAGGATCCCATCCATTTATTGCATCTAAAACGGCTTGTTTCGCTTTCTCATTTGGTGTTAACCAAATTTGACCGTCAGCAACTGCTGTAAATGCTCTAGGTTCAAAAATGACACCTGAGACCGTATTTGGAAAGGAGCTGCTTTCTACACGGTTTAAAATGACTGCGGCCACTGCAACTTGCCCGATATATTCTTCTCCACGAGATTCTCCATACACGGCATTCGCCATAAGTTGAATATCATTTTGTGAGTAACCGCTTGGCATATTCATTGCTGTTGACTTTTTAGGTGCCGTTCCTTTTTGCGATTTCTTCGCTGGTTTAGACTCTTTCTCCTGCTTTTTTTGTTTTACTTGTTTTTCTAAATCGACGTTACCATAATGAGTAAAATGATTTCCTTTATTAATTTGTTCATAAACAAAATCTTTATTAAATTTTGAGGCATTAGCTAACTTATCTTTTGTACTAGGTCCTGCTATTCCATCGACTGGTAATCCAAATTCAGATTGAAATTCTCGTACAGCCCAATATGTGCCCCATCCAAAAACTCCATCTATTTTCCCCTTAAAAAAACCTATAAATTGTAAGCGAGATTGCAATTCTATAACGTCGTCACCGACAGCACCTTTTTGTATAACCTGATTACTAAAAGCATTTGTGACGATCGGTGAAGAGTTTGTAAGCATGAGACAAGTACATGTTAGGGCAAGTAAAAATACTTTCTTATATAATTTTTTGTACATTCTGTTAACCTCCAACTCTTTTCACATACTACAATTATCACTATTAGATTTCCGTAGACATAGAATTTTTATTCAGAGGTCGTTTTGCTTAGGTTGTCGTTATATGCAAATTTAACAAATAGAAACTAGTTTTCATGGCATCTTTTCTTCTTAAAAACGATATAATGAGGTTTTTCTTGTCCAAGAAAAATATCGATATATTTATGAAATGAGTTGAACGCAACAAATTTTTCCTATTAAAATCCGTTTTCATTTTTTGGGCAAAAAGTACTATATAGGAATACCTCAGCACGTGCTGCATGATAGCTGCTCATTATTGTATAGTCACAAAAGGAAAAGGTTCTTCTTCAAAAAACTTTGTGACTTCTTTCACTTATATTGGAGAAACTGATGTGTATTAGATGATTTTGTAGTCTTTAGAGAAGAAAAGCTGAATTTCTGTGTTTAGCTCTTTTTACGAAAAGCTACAAATGATTCGAAAATGCCAAATAAAAAGATCGCCTCTATAGCTAGAGGCAATCTTTAAGAAACCCGCACAAGTTGAACATAGTAAATCAACTATGCGGAGTATAATATCATTAACACCCTGTATCTAATATATATGTTTGATAGCACGTGCTTTTTTTACCTTGCGTAAACCTAACCACCAGAGGAATATCATAAAAGGGATGATAAATAAAATCCACTTTTCTTGTACTAATTGTTGTGCTAATAAAATGATATAATCGTATAATCCATGTAGCATAAATGGGGTCAACAGAGACAGGATTAACCATTTACTTTTACTCGCTTCTTCGGAAAAACGTGCCTTACCTAAATAATACCCCATTACAACCCCTAGCAATGCATGACTTGAGACAGGTAGCATCGCTCTCATAATGGCTGTCTCTACTCCCTGCGCAAATAAATATAATATATTTTCGACAGTTGCAAACCCTAATGAAACACTTACACCGTAAACAATTCCATCATAAACCTCATCGAATTCTACATGTTGATATACTGTATAAAATAATATGAACCATTTAATAAATTCCTCAAGTAAGCCTGTTACGAGAAATGAATTAATAAAATTTGAGCTAATATTATATTCTTCATGAATTACATATTGAATAAACATAATAGGAAAAACTAAGATTGCGCCAAAAATAAAAGATCGTACAACCATAGATATAGGCTCAACCTCATAATCATCTTTTAAATAAAAATAACATAACAAAGCTAGGCCAGGAGCAATACCTGCGGAAACAACCGCTATCATCATCTGTCCTCTTTTCTTTTTAAATGTTAAATGTATCGTACCATGATAAACTATATTTGAAAATAACATCCATATACATTTTCATATGTTAACTGGAAAAAGATGAAAAATATAATTTTCCTTTTGGGGTGATTTAATTACAGGATAGTAAAGATTAGACTTATAAAGTATTGCAATATTTTTATCATTAAAAGGGAGTGTATTTAAGTGAAAAAGATATTAATTATACATACTGGTGGTACCATTTCTATGAAAGAGGATGAAAAAACGGGCAATGTTGCTCCTGATGAAGTAAACCCATTGCATGATAGTACACCATCTTTGTCTGATATCGCACAGGTACAGGTTATAGAACTATTCCACCTTCCTTCACCTCATATCACGCCTATTGAAATGCTACAGCTTAAACAACAAATTGAAGAGAAAGTAGTCAGTGACTGTATTGAAGGCGTAGTTGTCACACATGGAACTGACACATTAGAAGAAACTGCTTATTTTCTTGATTTAACTATACAAGTAGACGTACCAATTGTCATTACAGGTGCAATGAGATCAAGTAACGAAATTGGTGCAGATGGATTATATAATTTAATTTCATCAGTTAAAGTTGCATCAAGTGAAGATGCTAGAGGGAAAGGTGTGTTAGTCGTTCTGAATGATGAAATTCATACTGCCAAAAATGTTACAAAGACACATACTAGCAATATTGCGACCTTCCAAAGTCCACAATATGGTCCAATTGGCATCGTTACGAAAAGGGGGGTGTTTTTCCACCACATTCCTTCTAGCCGAGATAAATTTTCTATCAAAAGCATACAGAAGAACGTTGTATTATTAAAAGCATATGCAGGTATGGATGATTCAATATTTAACGCAATTAAATCAATTCAACTTGATGGTTTAGTTATTGAAGCATTAGGTCAAGGTAACCTTCCCCCGAACACTGTAGGTAAACTACAAGATCTTATTGAAGATAACATACCAATTGTGTTAGTTTCTCGCTGTTTCAATGGGATTGTACAAGATATTTATGGATATAAAGGTGGTGGGAAAGAATTAAAGAATCTTGGTATTATCTTTTCTAATGGACTAAATGGCCAAAAGGCAAGAATTAAATTGATGATCGCTTTAGAAGTCACTCACAATCACGAACAAATTAACAACTTTTTTTCATAAATACATCCGTCTGTGCGATTAAAGCTTAATAACTTTTAATAGTGCAATTATTCGATCGTTTACAAAAGAGCATTTATCACGCAGATCGTTTCCTCAATAAAAAGGAAACTCTCGTAAAAAGAGTAAATTACATGAAAAAATCAGGTGGAATAGACTCTCCACCTGATTAAAGATACTAATAAACTTAACCCTGTCTCTTTTTTTCAAGATATGTTGCAATTTGTTCTCCATGAAAACGTCCATTTTCTATAAATATTTCATTTGCGTTATTTCCAGCTGCTATCACACCTGCCACAAAAACACTTGGCACATTTGTTTCCATCGTGTCTGGATGAAAAACAGGTCGTCCAGTTTTCACATCTATATCTATTCCGATATTTTTCAAAAATGTATGATCTGGATGATACCCTGTCATCGCAAATACAAAATCATTTTTTACACATTTTTCTTCATTATTAACATGATAAAGTACTTTATCTTCAGTAATTTGTGTAACGTGAGCTCCAAATTCCATTTTAATAACACCATCTCGAATTAAGCCATCGAATTCTGGCAAAATCCATGGCTTAATACTATTTGAGTATTCATTACCTCTATACAACACTGTTACTCTTGCGCCAGCTTTAACAAGCTCAAGCGAGGCATCCACCGCAGAATTCTTGCCTCCAATAACTACAACATCCGTGTCAAAGTAAGGGTGTGCCTCCTTAAAATAATGATGTACTTTTTCTAGTTCTTCACCTTGTACGTTCATGAAATTTGGATGGTCATAATACCCTGTTGCAATGATCACATCTTTTGTCTCATATGTTTGATTAGAAGTAACTACTTCTATAACTCCACGATTACTTTTTGAAATTTTAGCTACTTTTTCAAATGTATTCACTCGTAAATTTTTTCTAATGACTACTTCTCGATAATATGCTAATGCTTGGTTTCTAACTGGCTTACGGTTTTCTGTTATAAAAGGTACATCTCCTATCTCTAACCTTTCACTAGAACTAAAAAAGGTTTGGTGTGTAGGATAATGATAAATTGCATTAACGATATTGCCTTTTTCAATAATAAGTGGGGCAAAACCCTTTGATTGTAACGATATAGCTGCTGCCAAACCACAAGGTCCACCACCTACAATTATTACGTCTTCCTTTTGCATGATAATATTTCACTCCTTGCTGAATATCTACGAATACTCAACCTCCTTGCCCATTAGCTCTGGAGGTACAGTTTATGAAGTACGTTATTCAGTTGATATGTCGTTAATTATTAAAGGGATAGATGATTTAACTAGACAACTCGAGATGCTTAAGATCTGTATTACAGCATCTCAAATTCAAAAAGCAAATCCCCTATCAAAATGATAGGGGATTTTATAATTACATGCAACGATATTTATACTAACGTTATTAATTATACATATTTTAAAACTTTGATTGACCTTAAATCCAACCACGAAAGCGAGATGCTTCCGCCATTTTACGAACGCCAACCATATATGCAGCTAGCCTCATATCAACTCTCCGCGTTTTTGATGTTTCATAAATATTATTAAATGATTTCACTATTACTTTCTCAAGCTTTTCTTCTACTTCCTCTTCTGTCCAATAGTAACCTTGATTATTTTGTACCCATTCAAAATACGATACTGTAACACCACCTGCACTTGCTAATACGTCAGGAACAAGTAGTATATCACGTTTTGATAATATTTCAGTCGCCTCAATTGTCGTAGGACCATTAGCAGCTTCAACAACAATACTAGCCTTAATATTATGAGCGTTTTGCTCAGTAATCTGATTTTCAATTGCAGCTGGTACTAATATATCACAATCAAGTTCCAATAATTCTTTATTCGTAATTGTATTATTAAATAGCTTCGTTACTGTACCGAAACTGTCTCTTCTGTCAAGTAAGTAATCAATATCTAAGCCATCTGGATCATAAAGAGCGCCATAAGCATCTGAAATACCTACAATTTTTGCACCTGCATCATTCATAAACTTTGATAAATAGCTTCCTGCATTACCAAACCCTTGAACAACTACTCGGGCACCTTCAATATCAATACCTTTTTTGTTAGCGGCTTCACGTATACAGATTGTAACCCCTTTAGCTGTTGCAGATTCACGACCGTGTGAACCTCCTAAAACTAAAGGTTTTCCAGTAATAAATCCTGGTGAGTTAAATTCATCTATACGGCTATATTCATCCATCATCCAAGCCATGATTTGTGAATTCGTAAATACATCAGGTGCTGGTATATCTTTTGTAGGTCCGACAATTTGACTAATGGCACGTACATACCCTCTACTTAACCGTTCTAATTCTCGAAAAGACATATCTCGAGGATCACAAACGATGCCTCCTTTGCCTCCACCATAAGGTAAATCAACAATACCACACTTCAAGCTCATCCAAATTGACAGCGCTTTAACTTCTTTTTCAGTTACATTTGGATGAAATCGAATACCCCCTTTGGTTGGTCCGACCGCATCATTATGTTGTGCTCGATAACCAGTAAAAATTTTAACCGACCCATCATCCATTCTTACCGGAATTTTCACTGTCATCATACGAATTGGTTCTTTTAATAGCTCATAAACTTCTTCAGGATATCCTAGCTTATCTAAAGCTTTATGTATTACTGTCTGTGTTGATTTTAGGACATCTAGTTTGTCTTCTTTACCATGCTCACCAGCGGTGTTATTATCGGCTACCATTGATAAACCTCCTAGAAAAAAATCACTTATAGAGGATGTCAAAAAACCGGAAAAAGGCTTTTCAAATATACTTCTCAGCATACTGATTCAACGGTTGTCAAATGACATGGCAATTATTATGTGCCTACCTCAGTTTCATTTCCGTTCTTTTTATCCCTTATTTGCAACAACACTTTTTAAAGGTTAGTGTCCACCTTTCATGACATAGTATACACCTTCTTACATAGAATGCAAGATGAAAAAAACAAGTTTCTTAATTTTTATACTCGAAAATGTAATCGGTTTCATTTTTATTTTTCCACAAGAAAAAGCCTTTTTATTTAACAAAATAAAAAGGACTTTTACTTTTTGATAAAATACTCATAAAGTTGCTGTATGGCATTTTCATCCATAAGCAACTTACCATATTCATGAACACGATGTGTAGTAATCGTTGCAGGATTTCCATACTCTGCTACTACTGCGATAAAATGCTCTTTATACAAGTCAATTTTTTCATCAAAGTGAATATAAAAACGATTATTATATGAGTATAATTTTCCGTCGGTAATGTTTAACAAAAATAGTCGACCTGCTAACTGAATAACATCTTCAAATGATGAAAACTCATAAAATAAATCATCACTTTCATCTAAAGTAACCTTCATTTCGATGTAGTCATCCAAAAATTCTTCATCTACATCCACATCTGCATGATCTTTCGTTACAATAACGACCATTCCTTGAGCTGGTATGGAGAATATTTCAACTGCTATTGATCCATTTGCTTCAAAACCCAGCTCTTCACTTGCTTCATCAATCATGTCACGGAATAATTGCTGGACTTTTATAGAATCCTGCCATAGATCATCTTTTGTCAAACCACGATCGACTAAATCATCAAATGTTAGGAAAATTTTAATCTTATTGTAGTTCAAACGCTCGAGTCTCATAATCAGCTCTCCCCACCTACACATCCTCAAGTTTCTTATAGTTTATGTTCAATCGAACAAAAGGTTCTTAGATTTAATTATCAGTTTACAATGTTTTGTATAATAAATACAAGCATTTTGTCGCTAATTAAGCAAGTTTCTTCCTCATGAATGAATATAATGCCTACCGTTCATTAATCACATTTTTTCAACGTTATAAGATGTGTTTCAGAAGGAGCTCCTAGCCTAAGAGGTAAACCCGTTGTTCCATATCCATTACTAACGAGTATATTGGTTGAATCAACCTTTCTTAATTTGCCTTTTTCATAAAGGCCCCATTTTAGAAAACGTATTTGCCCCCCATGAGTATGTCCACTCAAAATCAGCTTAATGTCATCTTCCATAGTTATTTTTTGGATAATCTTTGGGTTATGACTAATCAAAATTTTAAACCCGTCTTGGTCAGCGTCTAATAGTGCAAGATCAACTCGATCGCGCATATGTGTCATGTCATCGACACCAATCATAATAATCTTCTCACCTTGTGCTGACTCTAAGGTCTCCGCTGTATTGTCTAGTATTTTCACTCCGTAATCAAGGAGTAATGCATCTAATTGGTGATAATCAACTTCATAATCATTATTTCCCCATACGAAATAAATCGGTCCGACTTCCTTTAATTTCTGAAGATTAGCCTTTACTCTAGAAAAGGGAACTCCTTTCTCCATTAAGTCGCCACCAATGACTATACAATCAACTTCCCCTTTGACTTTGTTAATAATCTCGTCATCAATACTTCTACGATGAATATCTGAAATAAAAAACATCTTAAATGAATCTATGCTATCAGGAAAGGTGCTGAACTCAACAGTAATTTCTCTCACATTGTTTTGAAACGCCTCATAAAACATATAGCTAATTAAAAATCCTAATATAATTATTGTAATAACAAAAAAAATCATGTTTCCTCCCTAACGATTTAGCTCAATAACTGAGTTCCTCTTTAAGTCTATTGAGATCATACCATAAATCACAGCAAAGCATAAATAAATTAATGATTGCCAATACCCCATATTAAATAACAAGTAAAAGCTAGGTAAAATCCCGTAGGATAAAGCAATATCAAGAAAAGAAACTTTATTTTTTTTGAAGATTAAATAAGTTTGTTCAATAGCACTTCTTATTAAAAAGGCATTACAAATAAAACCTACGAAAAAGCAGACCATTGCAGCAATGAATTTCAACGGATCAAATATAAGATTGTTTAAAATTCCTGACAAAGTCACTGGAGATTCAATTGGAATCCAACGAATAAAGACATATCCACATAAAAAACCGGTAAATAAACTAATTAATTTCATTAACATAAAAAAAAACCCCCATACTACATCTATGTATGGAAGGATTAAATCATGAACAAAGAGAGGCTTAGTCTTCGTATATATCTAGAACGCGAAAACCAGATTGCTCTAACTTCGCAACAAATTTATCAATATTGTCCTTTTTTTCAATTTTCATAACAATTCTTCGAACTAACTTATCTGTCTCGTCAAAAGTGACCAATGAAATAATGTGCTCATGGAAACTCCTTGCTATTTCTGCTAACCTAGCTATTCTTCCTTCGGTTTCTACAGATGAAAATGCAATTCTAACACCTGGCTTTTGCATACCAAAAGCACTTTGGAACTGTTTCAACACATCATAACGAGTCACAATACCTAAAAATGTTTTATCTTCGTCCACAACTGCTAGCAAAGGAAAATCTTTTAACTGGATTAGCGTCTTTTCAAAAACCTCTTCACCTTCTAGGTATGTATCCTGATGAGTAGCTAATTCACTTGCTGTCGTTTTCGATAAAAACTCTTCCTTGCTATACGTTGATTGAAAGTAACTTTCATATATTTGATATCGGGTTAAGGTACCAACATAACTTTCGTTCATTACGATAGGTAGTGCATCAATCTGATGATCATTTAATTTCTTCAAAGCTGTTTGGATAGACTCATCATGAGCTACCGATATACACTTACTTTTTGGGATAAGTAGGCTCTTTACAAACATGAAAAACACCTCTATTCTATAATATCTCTATAGTATATTATACTACAAAGAAAATAGTTTTCCTGCTATATGTATATGTTTTTTTATTCTGTGGGCATGAAACCTTAAAATAAAACATAAAAATGGAATGATACTTTGAAAATAAATTTAAACAAGGAGGTTTTAAATGGTTACTTTTAGAAAATCATATCATCCGTATGTTAGCCCACATGACCCGTGTAACCCCATATACGAAAAATACTTCGTTACCCCACCTAATCTATATATAACATTCCAACCAAACCGGCTACCACAATATACAGCAAAAGAAGCATTAAGAAAAGGGACATTATGGCCTATCTTTTATGATCCATACTATGGTCCAAATGAGGTAGAAGAGCGGGGAGAATCACAATGAATAAACAATTACCCGAACAATTTTACTCACTGATGGAGGAACTGCAGTCGATAGATTTTGTGCTCCTTGAGTTATCTTTGTACTTAGATACACACCCTGGTGACTATGAAGCAATTCAACAATTCAATCATTATGTAACAAAAAAACATCAAGTAACAAAACAACTTGAGCCTATTTACGGTCCTTTGCAACAATATGGAAATAGCTATGCTGGCTACCCATGGAATTGGAACGAATCTCCTTGGCCATGGCAAATATAACAAATGACATAAGTAAAGAGGAGTGTGTTCTTAAGATATGTGGATATATGAAAAAAAACTACAATATCCTGTAAAGGTTAGTACATGTAACCCAGTACTAGCAAAGTACCTCATTGAGCAATATGGTGGTGCAGATGGAGAACTCGCAGCTGCACTACGGTATCTCAATCAAAGGTATACGATTCCTGATAAAGTTATCGGGTTATTAACCGATATTGGTACTGAAGAATTTGCACACCTAGAAATGATTGCAACGATGGTTTATAAACTTACAAAAGACGCTACTGTTGAACAATTGAAAGCAGCTGGTTTAGGTTCACATTATGCAAATCATGAAAAAGCCTTATTTTACGAAAACTCAAGTGGTGATGCATTTACGACAACCTATATTGCAGCAAAAGGTGATCCGATTGCTGATCTGTATGAAGATATTGCAGCTGAGGAAAAAGCTAGGGCAACTTATCAATGGATTATCAATTTAAGTGACGATCCCGATTTGAATGATGGATTACGTTTTTTGAGAGAAAGAGAAATTATTCATGCGCAACGTTTTCGAGAGGCTGTAGAAATATTAAAAGAGGAAAAAGATCAAAAGAGATTCTTTTAGCTAATGACTTTAACTCATTAGCTATTTACTTTCATGGTATAAATTAATATCATATTCTGTCTGCATTAAATCGAAAACACGCTCTCTTTCATGCCATTTAATAGGTTGTGGCCATAGCTCAATACTCTTTCTTATTACTTCACAGCGTAAATCATGAAATTCCTTCTCAGCTTTGTCAACCTTCTTTTTATAATAAAGAATTGTACCATACACGGAAAATATGGTGAGCAATACGAATAAATGAATTTCATCTCCTAGAAAGATAGACATGATCCTACTTGTAGAATAATAAAATGGCTGTACAATGAAAAATAAAATATATAGAAAGAATATGATGCACAGAAATAGTAAAGTATACTGTAGCAGCTTCACTCTTTGTTTCATAAACTCAAATTTACGCTTTCTATCAACGAGATGCTGAAGCAATTGTTTTGTTACTTGATCTGTATTTGTATGTAATTGCTTTATTTTCTCCTCAATCATAACCACCTCCAGCTCACTTTACTCCTATTCTATTAACTTGGACTACGTATTATGCCATAACAAAATAAGGTAGCGATTTGATCAACGACAACATGCGGGAGTTACGAATCATAAAGACGCTTCATCTTTTATGGTTTAAAAAGAAGCGGCTCAAAAGGCTTAGAAAATAGCTAGACAGGCCAAAGAGGCAATAAATAACCTTACCTTCCACTCCTGCCTACCAAGCGTGTTAATAGGCACTTTCTTCTGCAAGTAGAAATGTTGAAATAAGCCAAAAGAGAAATATTCAATAGAACTAAACATTATTCACCATTTCACAACAGTTACTAAGTGAAAAAAGCAACAACTGCGAAAAGAGCCTAATTAAAAAACGAAAGCACTCTTATTTGCTTTCGTTCTGTCTCGTAGGTATTAGAAGTTTTTGCCCTGTAAATATACTATTTCCTTGTATATTATTTGCTAGTTTAATGACCTCAATTCCTGATTGACTATTAAAATATTTCATTGAAATGCTAAATAACGTTTCGTCATTTTTCACATAATGTATGATGTAAGAATTACTATCTGTTATTTCGGTATCTTGTTCGACCCCATTCTCTATATTCGTATCGCTGGATGCATGATTAGTGGTGGTATCTTCTTCATCACTTTCACTTTCTATTAGCTCAGATTGCTGATAGCTTTCTTCGTCCTCCACATTCCCTCTGTTAGGGGATTGGATATTTACTTTCACAGGACCCTTACTATTGGTATCTAAAGTATTATTAGCGTTTCTGTATGCAATACTAAGGATTACAATTGGTAATAATATAAAAAACAGAGCTAACAAACGAATAATGGGGTATTTAACCCTAAATTTCGTTTTCTTTTTTTTGGCTTTATGTACGTGACTTCTAGGAGGCAACACTGATTTTTTTACACTTTCATCTTCAGCATTTGCAATCCTATCCCGTAATTGTTCAGCTTGATCATGCAACTTTTCATTCTTATTAGACATACCAATCACCTCTTACTATGTCTTTTGCTACTTATATAATTTAGACGCAATCTGACGGCTAATATAAAATCTATTAAAAAATGTGCAAAGGTTGTGACAAATAAGTTATTTGTCTTTAAAAACATATATCCTAATAAAAAGCTTAAAAATATAACTGAAATGAATAGAACCCACTTTTGAAGATATCGAAAATGTAAAAGAGCAAATATTAAACTTGCAACGACAATGCCAAAATGAGTTTGTATAACACCTCTAAATAATAACTCTTCTGAAAAGGCAATGACGATAGTTAAAAAGAATATATGCGGTATGCTTCGATGCTGAAAAATTTTTTCATTAAGTCCACCATCATCAACTAGCTCGTTTGGTAAATATTTCATAAATAATAAGTCAGTTATAATTACAAATAACGCTATTCCACCACCATATATAATGATACGGAAATCGAATAAGTTCCATAGTGCTTTGAAAGAATTAAAATCTGGAAATAGAAAAAAACCAAAAATAATCGCGGCCACAATCAATAATGTTTGTGTTGCGTACAAATGAAATAAAATTTCACGATCGTCCATATTTTGTAATAAACGTTGTTGCCTATTATTTAACATCTATTTTCACTCACTTTAAACATTCGATTTAGCTCATTCCTCCAATTAAATGGTTTAGGTTTTGTAATCTCAGAGTTTTGATAAAAGTTGTTTATTTGAAATGAACAATTATCACAGCAACTAGATGGTTTATTTTCTAGCTTCTCGCAAAAATATGCTAGTAAATGTTCTCTTCGGCAATCGTTACATTCAATCCATTCCAGCATTTTATGTAACTTCAAATATTTCTCTTCAATTCTTCTTTGTACTTCTGCATAAATTACACGGATGATTTCACCCTTATCAACATTATTAATCATCAACTTTGGTAGTTGCATTATTAGATGCTTTAATAATCGCCACTGTACTTCTGTCAAATGATATTTGTCTACGATGGCTATATCATGTTGTTTATTAAAAGAGGAAACGCTGCTTATCTTCCCAGAATGAGCTAAGTAATCAACTACTTTTCCAACTTGATTAATTGTCGGGAATTCATGTTCGATAATACCTCTTTGTAAGTTGTCATCACCAACGGTATGAAGTAGGATTGCGATACTATTTTTACCATCACGCCCCGCACGTCCTATTTCTTGAACATAAGATTCAAATTGGCTTGGAAAATGGAAGTGAATCACAAATCTAATATTAGATTTGTTAACACCCATACCAAATGCACTCGTGCAACAAATAACATTTAATTGATCATGGAGAAACTGTTGTTGTATTAACATACGCTGTTCTTGGTCCATACCTCCATGGTAATAAGCGACATCAGTTATTCCTTCGTTTAATAATCTTTCTGCTATTATTTCAGTCCAATTTCTACTGGAAAAATATATGATTCCTGGGCCTTTCAAAGATCGAATGAAATGTAAGAGCTTGTCTATTTTCTCTTCAATTGTATTAACTTTTTCAACTAATAAAGCGATGTTTGGTCGATCTACAGAATAAATATGCATCTTCGCATCATGTAAATTTAATGATTTTTTAATATCTGTAATTACCTCATTTGTTGCTGTTGCAGTTAACGCAAGGCAAGTTGGATTACCTAACAATTCTTTTATTTCACCTAGCTTAGAATAGTCTGGACGAAAATCATGTCCCCATTGGGATATACAATGGGCTTCATCTACTACAAATAGTGAAACATTGATGTTCTTTAGCGCTGAAATTATATGAGGTAATTGCAGCATTTCTGGAGAAATATAAATAAAGCGAAAACTTGCTATATCCCTAATAGCAAGGCGTTTAGCACCCGTTCGTAAAAAACTATTTAGTGCGATTACTTTTTTTTCACCATTCATCCTAAGCTGTTGAACTTGGTCTTCCATTAGAGATACTAATGGTGAGATAATTATAATACTGCCACTCAACATATAACCTGGTAATTGGTAACAGATAGATTTTCCCCCACCCGTTGGCAGCATCCCTACAACATCATCACCCGCTAATATATCCTCAATAATTTCCCTTTGACCAGTTCGAAATGTTTGATATCCAAATCGGTTATTTAATTGAGTTTCCAACTTCATTTACTCCACCACTTTTAGCTAAAACAAGACGAATTTCAAAATATGAAAAGGTTGAATTTAATGCCTGTTTAATAAGCTTTAATTGATTCGTTTGTAACTCCCTTATTTGAGCTTGAATGAGTGCTATCTTATTTGTATTAATAAATGGTTCTATACTAAAATTTTCAATGTTATGAGCAATTTCAACAATATGATCCTCAATTGTGCTCTCTTTTAAATCTCTTATTTTAGAAATTTGGTCTACTGATTTCCCGATGTTAATTAAAGCTAGCGTTTTCCGAGCAGAAACTGTTAGTGGATATTGAAAGCTAATATCAGCAATCATTTTAGCTAAAATAGGCATTTTAGTTTTGTTTAGTTCAACTAAATTAACCATTTCATGTAATATAGCTTGAAAAGTAAGAACAATATACGTTTCATCTTCACGATACATTGTTGATAATTGTTTATATGTCAAGCCTATGCGATTAAAACTTGATAGCCTAAGAACAAAAAGGTTCGCTTTTTTTTCTGGCAACAAGGAAAGTAATAATTCTAATTCATTAGCTATACTATTTATCAACACTAATTTGTTTCCTTGATAGTGGTTGAAGAAATCCTTGACCCATTTTTGAACGCTTTCGTTCGTCTGAATAGGTGTATATTGCTGATTTTTATAAGAAATATTTGAGAGTACCTGCACAATTAAGGTGAGTCTTTTCCAAAAATGACTAGCTACATTGTTATACTTCCAACCGTCAAGCTTTTCCGGCAATGGACTTTCCAATAAATATTGTGTAACTATTTTTTCACCAGCTATTGTTACGTCGTAATGATCTTCCTCAATTTCTCTAATGTAATTTTGTTCTTTTAATAAATGAACAGCTTTTGTAACTTCGTGTATTGAATGATCTGGTAAGACCGAAAACAAATTTGATAAGTGATATAGCTTACCATCATGTATTGTTTGTGAAGATTTTTTGCCTTTTAATAAATGGTGTACAGCAGCAACAGATCGCTCACCTTTCAATTTCTTAAGACAATATAAAACTACTACAGAAAAATAATTGAGAGTTTTCATATGATCACCTTAAGGTAAATAAACTCAAAATGAATAGATATATTTATTTTAGCAAATATTGAAGAAGTAATGTGAACTATTCTCGTCAAACCTCTATAAAAAACGTCTTAATCACTGATCACTACTTTTATTTAACAAGCTAGAAAGCCTTATATGATAAGTATTCTCAATGACTTTTCTATTGAAAAGTTTTTAAAACAGTTTTACAATAGGAATGAGCAACTCGTTTCCATTTTATGAGGAACTAATTTATTAATAGATAACTTTGGGAGGTATTTTGATGGCAAAGTACACAATTGTTGACAAAGAAACATGTATCGCATGTGGTGCATGCGGAGCAGCTGCACCTGATATTTATGATTATGATGATGAAGGTATTGCATTCGTAACATTAGACGATAATCAAGGAATTGTTGAAATTCCTGATGTTCTATTAGATGATATGATGGATGCACTTGAAGGATGCCCTACAGATTCAATCAAAGTTGCAGACGAAGCATTTGACGGCGATGCATTAAAATTTGAATAAAATAATAAAAAGCCCTCTGACAAGTCAGAGGGCTTTTTACTTATGCATTATGCAATGCTCTTTGCTGTTGTTCTAACCAAGTACGCATCCTTGTGAAAAGAAGTAAAAATACGATCGTTATAACTCCTCCTTTGATCAAGTTAAACGGCATGAATGCGACAGCAATTAATTTCATTGTTTCTAAATTGGACATAGCAGGGTAACCTAAAAACATCGTATATGCTGGTAAAATAATAAACATATTTAAAACCGCCATCATTAACGTCATTACAATCGTTCCTACAATTAATCCAAATGTTAAACCAGTTTTTGAGTTATATTTTCGGTATATATATGAAACGGGTAAAATGAACAATAATCCCGCGATAAAATTAGCTGCTTGCCCTACAGGTACACCTACTGCACTACTCATAAAGAAATAATGTAAAATATTTTTAATTGCCTCAACAGTAATTCCTGCGGCTGGCCCAAAAACGATGGCAGCAATTAATGCTGGCACTTCACTAAAATCAATTTTCAAATACGGTGGTATTCCCGGCAATGGGAAATCAAGCATCATTAAAATAAATGAAATACTGCTTAACACCCCTACTGTAACTAATTTTCTAACGTTGTTCTGTCTTTCCATGTTCCTCTCTCCTTTTCGTCTTTCAGTCCACCTCACGAAAAGCGGAAAGGTTCTTTTCGATACCAACAATAAACCCCCATGCCAGAGGCACGAGGGTTTTGAATGAAAGGTATACTTAATAAGCTGCATTTAAGGTGTATTCTTGATCTTTACCATTTCCTTTTTGATCACATAACAAATAAAGCTTACAAAAAGGTATGGACAACCTTAAGACGTAGCTAGAACCTCCATCTTCTCCCATCCAGACTATACTGTCGGCTCTGGAATCGCACCAGATCCTGCTATTATAAATAGCTCGCGGACTTAGAGCTTGAATGTGTTAAAAAAATCACTCATCACCGCCGGTCGGGAATTTCACCCAGCCCCGAAGATAGACCTATTAAATTTTTGTACATCAATTATTATACCTCATATGAACTTATTTGTGAATCATAAAATCTTTAATTCAAACATTTCAGTTTAGTAATAAATCTACATAATTTTAAAAGCCCTATGTGTACTCTTTATTAGTTCCGCTCATATGAAAATAAATCTTTGTTTAATAAAACGCTTTCAATTTTTTGACTATTTTTTATTCCATTGACATGGATACTTTATTATGTTAAATTATCAGAAATTTATACACATTCCAGAACTTTAGGAGGATTCTTACATGTATCGCATTCTTGTTTCTGACAAAATGAGTGAAGAAGGATTAGCCCCATTATTGCAGTCAAATGATGTGGA
This sequence comes from Cytobacillus sp. IB215665, assembly GCF_033963835.1. NCBI lineage: Bacteria > Bacillati > Bacillota > Bacilli > Caryophanales > Bacillaceae > Cytobacillus > Cytobacillus sp. IB215665. The sequence continues at coordinate 51,975 of NZ_JAXBME010000004.1, read as the reverse complement.
GATTGTTCAAAAGAAGGTTAGTGAAGTTGAAAATGAATTACATGAATTTGATGGATTGTTAGTTCGAAGTGGTACACAAGTTACCAATGACCTATTAGCAAAAATGGACAACTTAAAAATCGTTGCCCGTGCAGGTGTTGGAGTAGACAATATAGATATCGATGCTGCAACAAAACATGGTGTCGTTGTCATTAATGCTCCAGATGGTAATACTATTTCTACGGCTGAGCATACATTTGCTATGATGGCATCATTAATGAGACATATCCCTCAAGCAAATGCAACAGTTAAATCTGGGGAGTGGAATCGATCCTCTTATGTTGGAACAGAATTGTATGGTAAAAATCTAGGAATCGTAGGGTTAGGTCGCATTGGGAGCGAGCTCGCTAAACGATCGAAAGCTTTTGGCATGACAGTCCAAGTATTTGATCCGTTTTTAACGAAGGCACGTGCCGAAAAAATCGGCGTTAAATCATCTTCTCTCGACGAATTATTACGAACAGCTGATATTATAACAGTGCATACTCCTCTAACAAAGGAAACGAAAGGTCTTCTTAATGCAGAAAATTTGTCTAAAACAAAGAAAGGTGTGTACCTTATTAATTGTGCGAGAGGCGGAATCATTAATGAAAACGACCTAGTACAATTTATAAATAATGGCCATGTAGCCGGTGCTGCACTTGATGTTTATGAGGTTGAACCACCTACCAACCCTCAACTAATACAACTAGAGCAAGTATTAACAACTCCACACTTAGGTGCATCAACAAAAGAGGCACAATTGAACGTAGCAGCTCAAGTTGCAAAAGAAGTTGTTCAATATTTACAAGGACAACCTGTATCATCTTCTATTAATCTACCAACACTATCAAAAGACGTATTTGACAAAATAAAACCTTTTTATGAATTGGCGAAAAAAATGGGAACAATTTTATCGCAATGTATGCATGAGCCTGTAAAGGAAATTTCAGTTGCCTATTCAGGTAGTGTTGCAGACTTAGAAACAGATTTTATTACTAAAAGTTTATTATCTGGATTTTTTAAACCAAGAGTTGATTCCACTGTGAACGAAGTAAATGCTTCAATGATTGCTAAAGAACGGAGTATTACTGTTGGTGAAAAGCTGATTTCTGATACAAATGGTTACTCAAATAGTATAACTGTAACCGTTCATGGTGAAGACAAGTCATTTGAAATTAAAGGTACGAATATTAAAGATTACGGTCCAAGGATCGTTAGCTTAAATCGTTTTGTAATCGATTTTCATCCTGTTGGAAATCTAGTATATATACAACATACAGACAAACCAGGTGTCATTGGTAGAGTTGGTAAAATATTAGGTGACCTTGAAATCAATATCGCAACTATGCAAGTTGGTAGAAAAGAGGTTGGTGGAGAAGCGATAATGATGCTATCATTTGATAAACCACTTGATGAAGAAATGATAGCTACACTAGCCACTCTTGATGATATCGTTTCTATAAGAAAAATAGATCTGTAAAGTTATAGATGATAGAAGGAGCATAAGCTCCTTCTTTTTTCTGAGGGCTTGAACCCTACTCGTGAAACACGTTAACGCAACAACAATTAGTCTCCTAGTGTTACTTCTTTTCGTTGACCTTTTTGAAAGGTTGTAAGTGTTTTATATCCAACATCTCTTGCTAATTTGATAGCCCGATCAAAATCTCGCCCAACATCTTCAGGTACATGAGCGTCCGATGAAAGTACAATTGGAATTTTTTTATCAAAACACATAGTTAATAAGCGTGGGTCAGGATATAATTCCCCAACAGGCTTACGAAGCCCAGCTGTGCTAATTTCCACACATGTTTTTGAATTAGCTAATGCCGATGTAGCACGATCATATTGTTCAAGTAGAAACTCTTCATCAGTAGGTACATATTTGAAAATTTTTACTAAGTCTAGATGACCGACGATATCAAATAAATTTGACTGTGCTAACGTTACAACTTGATCATAGTATTTTCGGTACGTATCATATAAATCTCTTCTGTCCCATTCTTTGCGATATTCAGCTAAATCAATACCGAAATTACCGACCCAATGAATCGAACCAATTACGTAGTCAAAATCATAGCTTTGTATAAAAGCTTCCATTTCTTTATGCTTGTTAGGAGTATAATCCATTTCAATAGACATTTTCACATCAATCCCGTCATTCCAAGCATTATGAAATAGCTGAACATAATCATCCATATCATAATAACGGCGCTCATCAACCCAAGGATTACTCAAAATATCTTTTGTTTGATAGAAGTGATAAGCGTGCTCTGAAATACCAAAATGTTCAATCTTTTTCTTAGCTGCTTCATCCGTAAATTGCTTTAAATAATCGATGGTTAGTGTACCTTTTTCTAAATGATTATGATAATCTGTAAGCATGTGACTGTTCCTCCCGCATGTTTTTTCTCATTATATCCTGTCAATGAGCGCGGGACAACAATAACATTGTTACTAGTATAAGTGCTTTGAGAAAACTATGTTGCTGTTGTCAATAAATTAGAACGGCTTTAAGAGATATAGCGCACCATTAAAATTAAACGAGAAAAAGATACTCGAACGCTAAATTATTACGTGTTTATTTCTTCGGACTAAAATAGTCTTACGATATAAATCGTTATCTTCCTGATACGACTAACACTTGGGATGGGTAAATGACATCCTTCGTAAGTTTATTTGACTTCTTAATTTCGTCAACTGTCACATTTAACTTAGCAGCAATTGCTGGTAACGAATCTCCATCTTTTACAATATACACTTCTTCGCTATTAGGATATAGTACTATCTCTTGGCCAACATGAATGATATCCGATTGCAAATTATTCCATTGTTTAATAGAATTAATCGCAACTTCATGTTCTAAAGCAATTTTCCAAAGAGAATCATTTTCTTCAACTTTCACAGTAATTTTTTCATCCGGTTCAGCCACATCTTCATAATTTGGTTGCTGGTTTCCAATGATTATCTCTGAAGACAGCTCACCATTTTCAACATCAATTGTTTGCCATTCAATGATTTCATTACTGAATTCCATTTCGGTTATTAACCGCTTATAATTACTAGCTATCGCTTCATTAGACAGCCTTTTATTTTGTTGTTGAGGAGATTTTAATACAGATAAGGGGTCAATTGCATTTGTTTTTGCATAATTCCATTCTCCGACGTGTATTTCAAAATGTAAATGTGGGCCTGTTGAACGACCTGTGCTTCCAAGCTCGCCTATCTGTTGCCCAGTTTTCACTTCTTCTCCTTCAACAACATAACGATTTTGCATATGTGCATAAACGGTCTCAATACCGTTATTATGTTTGATAAATACAACATTTCCATATGTATTAGAATAATATGATTTCAGAACAGTACCACTAGCAGCAGCCATAATTGGACTCCCAATTTGGCCAGATATATCTAAACCTTTATGTCTCCCTTTTCGAGAATTAAAATTATCTGTTAGCTCACCTTCAGCAGGCCAAACCCAATTTTTTGTTAGCTCTTCTATTGACAACCCTTCAGCTTTTGCAATTCTCCCTCCTACAAATAATAACCCTATACAGAAAGCTATCATTAAGACAACGAATAAGCGTCTAAAAAAATCTAACATTATTGTTAGCCTCCCCATTAATATATCGTTATCTTATATATGAGGACTTGGCCAAAAATAGAACAAAAAGAGAGATGAAAAAACATCCCTCAATCGTCTAAATCCATTAAGTTAGGTGCCACAGGTACTCGATTTCTTGCTAACAATTCTACATTACCTATTGAAGAAATATTTGCTCCAGTAAATGAAACAGTTTGAATATCAAATTCACGTGCAGTTAACATGATTGCATCAATCATTATTCTGTACTGCTCGGAGTCACTTAGTGCCGTTGTTTGTGAAAATTGAATATTAACATGAGTTCCATCACCACTAGACTCAACAGCTACTATTTCTACACCTTCAGGTATAGAAGGTTTAAGATTATATTGCTTATTCACTACAGTCATATTTATAAATGCTTCTTTCAAGCTACTAAACGATTCTTCAGTAGGAGTTAAAAATGTTGGGTATTGTTCACCTGCTTGATAAAGAAGATATGCTTTCTTGCTCACCTGCTTGATCTCGCTGACAGCTCCTATATCAGTATGACCAAATTCTACATCTTGCCCTTCTGACATGAATTTGACGGATTGGATACCCATCCATCTAAATGTTTCAGAGACACTTTTGCTTAATATAGTTTCTTCAGTCGTACCCTTTTCTTGTACTTGATCTAGTTGTGGAATATCGACAATAATTGATTTCCCTACTTCGTTATCATCATTCACTTCAATTATAGAGTAGTCGTTAAGAATAAAGTCTGATAACCCCCACTCTTCAATTGGTAATTGTGACTTCATACTTTCCATTAATTCAATACTTGATTGATTCGTATTTTCCCTTAAATAACTAATTGGAATAACATTTTGCATATCCTTATCAGGAATGGCAAAGGTAACGAGTGTTTTATCATTTAATTGCTCTTCAGTCACTACAAAACGATTATTTTCAACCTTCGGCGAAATGATACTCGTTTCATTCGCTACCGACCTGTCACTTTTCTCTTCTTCACTTTTTACTTCTACTGATTCGGTTGCCTCAGACACGACATCTTGAAGATCTCCATTAGTAGCATCTTGTGTTAGTTCAGTAGCTGAAGATTTATTAGAGCTCTCATTGGTAGCCTGGTTATTAAAGTCATTCATTAAAGGTTGCAGAAGTATAAAAACAATAATTATAGCAGCGGCTGTTGCAAAGCTAGGTAAAATCCACATTACCTTCCTTTTTTTATTTACAGATGAGGATACTTGGTTATATATGGATAACGGATCACGTTCGTCCTTAATTGAAGGCATTTTCCTAAGTATTTCTTCAATCCGTTCTTCATTCAACTGTGATTTTTTCATGTATGTTACCCTCCTTATCTGCATACTCCAACATATAACGTTTTAACACTTTTAGCGCACGATGTTGAGTTGTTTTCACTTTACTCTCTGTCCAATTTAACGCCTCTGCGGTTTCGGAAATAGATAACGATTGCAAGTATCTCATGACAATAACAAGTCGCTGATCGACAGTACACTTGTCAAGACACTTATACATCAGCTGAATCTCTTCATTTTGAACTGCAATTTCTTCCGGAAGAGGGGTTTGATCTCTTACTGGTTGTTTATGCCAATCAAAAGAGTCTATAATCTTTTGCTTCCAGCCCTTTTGTTTACGAAAGTAATCGATCGCAACATGTCTTGCAATTGAAAACAACCAAGTTTTTTCACTACTGTTTCCTTCAAACTGGTCAGATGACTTTAACACTTTTATATAAACCTCTTGAACAAGGTCTTCAGCTTGCTCCTTGTTGCGCACCATATAAAACAAAAATTGAAAAATATCTTGATGATATTTCTCATAGAAGTTCTGGAAAACGGTGTTCATCTCTTTCCCCCCGTTTCAATGTATTTGACGTAAGTTTTATTTAAAAAGTTACAACCAAATTATATTACAATTATTAACAATACCTCTCTTAGACAACTACACTACTCATTTTAACAAAAAGGAAGAATTTTTAATTCTTCCTTTAATGGTATTTGCTATTTATCTTCTTTCTTTACATCCCTTATCTTTCTATCTTTGAAAACAATCGCGCTTCGTTCATACTCTACATCTTTCACTCCGTCGCGAGCATTAATTACACGTGCAATTGCAAAAAAGTAATCAGAGAGTCGATTAATATATTTTAGAACATTATCATTTATTTCATCTTGCTTTTGTAACGTCACAATTTTTCGTTCAGCTCTACGTGCGACCGTTCTAGCAATATGTATGGCTGCTGAGGGTGCTGATCCTCCTGGTAATATGAACCTTTCTAGTGCAGGCGCTTCCTTAATATATTCATCAATTCTACTCTCCAAAAATTCAACGATGTCATACTGTACCTTATAAGCCCGCTTATTGTTAATTACAGCTAGATCTCCACCACAATCAAACAGTTCGTGCTGAATTTTCTCTAATTCACTATATATATCAGCAAATGTTTCTTCCTTAAGTAACGTCATAGCTTGTCCAACAAAGGAATTCAACTCATCTACTGTTCCGTATGCATCTACTCTAACATGGTCTTTATCTACTCTACCACCAATTATACTTGTTTGTCCTTTATCACCTGATCGTGTATATAGCTTCAAAGTAATCTACTCCTCTTTATTTTATTCTTTCACTTATACCACACCAAATTCTATCAACTCTAATAGATTGTTGCACAATGTCTTGATAACACCAACCTACAATATCTCGCAATAGACGTTCTGTTTTTTCAATTGGCACAAGACCTTGAGTAATATCTGTACCGATAAGGATAACTAGATTTTCTTCAGACTCATTCTCCCAATTTAACCATTGAGTTATTTTCTCCTGCCACAAACTACGTAACTGATGATCTACACAATGATCAATGGACTTTTTTATTAACGCTTCTATTCCTTCGATAACTACGATCGAAAAACCTTCTTTTATTTCACTTGTCTCATCATTATATCCACATATCCAGCAACAGCTTTCCTTAGTTAGTAACTGATATGTTTCCACTACCCACTTCCGCTTTCCTTGGAAGGCACCTCCACATACAAAATGCATTGTACTTCCCCCTCATTCGATTATAATATGTAGTAAGAAGCATAAAGCCAACAAATGAACCATAACACCGTTTCTGTTCCTTCAACAAAAGCACCTAACGTATCTCCTGTCATGCCCCCAAAATGCTTCACAATAAAAGCTCTTCCTGTAAATAAAAGAAAGAAAGATGCGATCATTAATATTACTGTAAATAGCATAGCGGTTAAATGAGTGAAGAAGTATAGCAGTAATAAAACTAAGATAACAGTTGCATAAACGTATTTCTTTTCAGCTGAGGTTAGATGTTTTTTAAATGCAGCCGCCATTCCTTCGTGTTTTGCAAGTGGTGTTGTGACTAGCAAATATACCATAAACGTTCTAGATAAAATGGGTATAACTAGTAAAGCGATAGTTATAATAGAGGAACCCATAGATTCAAAGATGAATAAATAACGAAAGCCAAATAAGAATAACAATGAGATCACAGCAAAAGCACCAACTCTAGCATCACTCATGATCTCTAGTCTACGATCCGTATCTTTATAAGAAAAAAATGCATCACTACAATCCATCCACCCATCAACATGTAGTCCACCAGAAAATAAAACTGAGAAAAACATAAGAAATAAAGCCATCACCGCGTTTGATATCGAAAAGTAATTAAGGAATAACGTATGTATACTAGCTAGTAAAATACCTAAAATAAGACCAATAAGAGGAATAAATCGGACACACCATCTTCCACTTTTTGAATCCCATTGAATGTTTTTTTTAAAAGGAATAGTCGTAAAAAATTGAATTGCTAATAAAAAGCCATTGATGATTCTCAACGTAATTCCCTCATCTCGTTTTTACTCTTCATTAATTGAGGAATGCCAAATTGAACAAAATAAGCTTCGTCACATGCTTGAACGATTGCTTGATGAAGATTACCAAGCACATACATATACATATAGGACCCCTTATCTGAAGCTATCCCACTTGAAAACAATTCATTGGATACAATGACAATATGTTTGCATTTTTCATTTAACATATAGAACGTGCTTAAAAGCTCTTGTATTAATTTCTTACCATATTCTTTACTCGTCCAATTACACCCTTCTCTAAACAATTCATTTGCTACTAAAATCGTCAGACAGTCAATTAAAATAAGATTGCTACTTGAAAAGTTAGAAATAAGGTTATTTATATTGTATGGTTGTTCCCAAAGTATCCAGTCCCGCTTCAAAGCTTTACGATCTTGTTTATGCCTGCTAATTCGTTCAAGCATTTCTGCATCCACAGCTTTTGACGTAGCAATATAATGAACTTGTTCTGAGTTATTAGCTAATTTTTCAACTACTTGTTCAGCAAAACTGCTTTTACCACTTCTCACACCCCCAGAGACAAATACCATCATTTGTTCTTCCACCTCATTAAAACTTCGAACAGATAATTGTTCTCTTCTATTGTCCGAATAGCTAATCTTATATACTTACCATCAAGCCCTGAAAAGTTGTACGTGTGTCTAGGTACAATCCCATTCATCAATAAATAGCTTATCAAATCTTGCTGATTATTATATACGGGGTCTTTCAGTAAATAATAATTTACAGTGGAAGGAGAAACATAATAATGAAGCTGTGTAAGTTGTTGGAATACTCTCCTTCTCTCTTCATCAACCAATTGTTTTGTCTTAGCAACATGAGCTTTATCACTTATGCATAACACACCTAAATGTTGAGCGATTCCGTTTACACTCCATGGTGGCTGTAGCGTCTTTAAACGTTCTATTATACTTTCACATGCAACCACATAACCTAAGCGGACCCCCGCTAAATGGTACATTTTAGTGAGTGAGCGTAAAATAATAACATGATTGTATTCTTGTATATACTTGACCATTGATATTGAAGTTTCACAAAAATCGTAAAACGCCTCATCGAAAATGACTGTTGTATGATGTATCTTTGCATAATCAATAATGTCGAGTAGTATAGCCTCATCTATTACAGTCCCAGTAGGATTATTCGGATTGCAAAGAAACATCACATCAACTTCTCTAATGAGGACTTTAAGACGATTAATTTGAGGTTGCCAGTTATTAGATTCATTTAATAGAATCGATTCAATTTGGCATGAATAAGCGGTACAAGCAGTTCGATATTCTGAAAAAGTTGGCTCTAGTAACCCTACCTTCTTCCCAGCAAACAGTTGGGATAATAAATAAATACATTGGGATCCACCATTCCCAACAAATAGTTTTGAAGTTGGAATATTCTCCCTGTGAGAAATAGCCGAATATAGTTTACTAGACTCAATGTCTGGGTATTCAGTGACAAAGTGGAAGCTCTTGTTAAATTCGTCTTTTAAGGTGATAGGAGCTCCTAAAGGATTAGTGTTAACACTAAAATCTATTATCCTTTTTGGAGGTGCGATATTATATGCCTCGTACAGTTTTTTAGGATTAGCGCCATGTGTTGGTACTTTCAATGAACATCCCTCCTAGAACATAGAAAATAGTACACGCTATAACCGTTCTGATCATCACTTGATTTGCCATATCTATATGCTTTACAGTTAGTGCAACGATGGGTTCACCAATTGTCGCTCTATTGGATGCAACGCCCTTATAATAGTTAATCCCTCCTAACTGAACACTTAATATCGAAGCCATCGCCGCTTCTAGCCACCCACTGTTAGGACTGGGATGTTTGCTAGCATCACGAAATAAGAGTTTCATACATTTCTTTAATGACTGCTTTGTCAATGCAACATTTGCAACAATCATTAATACTCCAGATATTCGACTAGGAACAAAATTTAATAAATCATCAAATTTCGCCGCCGCCCAACCAAATTCTCGGTATGTTTCATTTTTATAGCCAAGCATTGAGTCGCACGTATTTGCTGCTCGATACATTACAGCTAAAGGGCCACCTCCAAGTATTGCGAAAAATAAAGGGGCTGTAATACCATCGCTCGTATTTTCGGCTACAGTCTCAACGACCCCACGAACAATTTCTGATTCATCAAGCTGTATCGTATCTCTTCCAACAATCCAGCTTAATTTCTCTCGAGCTAAATCTAGATTTTGATCAACTAAAGGTAGCTTAACTTCAATGGCGGCTTCCTTTAAACTTTTCGTTGCGATTGTTGTAAAGATAAACAGTGCCTCAACAAGCATGCCAATGGCCCAATGTAATGAATATAGGTAAAATATAACTGCCGCAGAAATGACTGTTGCAAAACCACAAACTACTATGACTGTTATTACCCCTTTGCTTTTTCTGAACCTACCTTCATTTAACGCATTATCACACTTCTTAATCATCCAGCCAAAACCTCTAACTGGATGGGGAAGCCATTTTGGATCTCCTATTACAAAATCTAAACCGAGCGCAATAATAATTGCAAAGATATGCTCTATCATTCACGACCACTTCTTCTTATTTTATTATTTTGAATAGCTTTCCTTGTCGCTCCATAAACAGTATGCCCAATCGCTTTACCAACAGGAGTAATAGATCCTGCATATTCTATAAGCTTGTTTGTCTGAGATGCTGCTATGACAATACTATCCGTCGAGGTTCCACTTGCTATAGTTGCTGACAAAGGGTCCATTATATGTTCATCATGGAGCGCTTTTGTCTTTGCTTCAGTAGCTATCATTATCGCTTGTACAAATGCAGCTTCCGTAAGTCTACCTTCAATAAAGATCATCATATTAATCGTCCCTGGATAAACCACCTCTTCTTCTCTATGTATTGCTCTACTCACATCAACTGCATTTGATGTACCTGCGGTTATGACTGTAAATATGTTAAGGTTATCAAGAGTAAGCGTTTCCGTAGCTACATCTTCTAATGTTGCTGCGGTCATCATGCCGATACAATCATGACTATTCATACTATGGCTTTGCAGAAATGATGCCATATCTTGTTTTGGATTGCTGCAATCATAATTTTTGTGGACGTGACGGTTTACAAAGGTACTTTTCCAACCAATTCCATCACCAATTATTGCTGAAGAAAGTGTTTTAAATGGTTGTTTAGTCTTTATAACAATTATTTCTTTAGATGTGTCCATTGATATTTGTGACATCAACCCATTTTCTTGTTGTAAAGTAGGTAATTTGGGGACGAGTGATATTAATGTTTTCGGTACTGTAGAGTGCTCACCTACAGTTAATTGTGTTCGGTATACGCTCATTAAATCTCTTTCGTTAAGTACTTTATTAGGCGCGTCCATCGCAACCATTTTTCCATTATTCAGCAAAAGAATTTTATCACAATAAAAACTTGCTAAGTTAAGATCGTGAAAAATTGCAATAACAGTTAATTCTGATGTCTTAGACCATTGTGATAAAGAATCTAGTAAACGGATTTGATACGATATATCTAGATGATTGGTTGGCTCATCTAACATGAGTATTTCAGGCTCTTGTGATAATGCACGTGACAAAAACACTCTTTGACGCTCTCCACCACTTAAAGATGCTAAGCTCATTTGCTCCATTCCCGTTAAACCAGTTAGTTGAATAGACTTTTTTACAACGTTCTCATCTTCATCTGTCCACTGAGGAAATAGCCCTTTTTGGTGAGCATATCGACCTAATTTAACTGTTTCTTGAACTGAATAATTAAATGATGCTTCAATAGTTTGAGGTAAAACCGCAATGATTTTCGCTAGTTTTTTTTGCTCATATTTTGTTATCGACTGGCCTTTTATTTTGATGTCGCCTGTATTAGCATGTACCATTCCACAAATTAATTTTAATAATGTTGTTTTGCCACTGCCATTAGGCCCAACTATACCTAAAATTTCTCCTTTTTTAACAGTGAAGTTAATATCATCCAACACCTTTTTTTGATTATAATGATAACTAACTTCCGTTACATTAATCATGACAATATCATCCTCTTCGATTCGATATAAAAATATAAGCAAACACAGGTGCACCAATTAAGGCTGTAATGACTCCTATGGGTAGCTCACGTGGAGTAATAATTGTTCTAGCGACTAAATCAGCAATAACTAAAAATGCCCCCCCATTAAGCATCGATAATGGTAATAGACGAATATGGTTCGCGCCCCATAATAGTCTTGTAATGTGAGGGATAACTAGACCTACAAAACCAATTGTTCCTGACACGGCAACAGCTGCACCTGTTAATAGTGAAGAAGCTGCCAAAATGGTCATTTTTCGTTTTGCCACATTAACCCCTAAAACTTTAGCTGATTCTTCACCAAATGAGAATGCATTTAACTCTCTTCCATTAACGAGTAGTAATACAGTGCCTACCATATAAAAAGGTAGAATAATCTTAATATAATCCCACCCCCTCATCGCTACACTACCTAATAACCAGTTAATGATTTGTCTTAATTCTTCACCAGTAAGTGCAATCATTAAAGAAATAATAGACCCTAAAAATGAGCTAAATATAATACCAGTTAAAATGATCGTTTCCACAGAAATGGATTTCTCAACCGCCCGGGCAAACACTAATACGAGTATGAGAGATAGAAAGGCAAAAGAAATACTAAATATCGGTAAAGTAAATTTCCCTATAAAAGGGATATGTATACCAAAAAAAAGCACAATTACTGCTCCAACTGATGCTCCAGAAGATACTCCGAGTGTATAAGGGTCTGCTAATGGGTTTTTTAACAACCCTTGAAATGCAGCCCCTGCAATCGCTAGAGAAGATCCAACTATAAAAGCTAGGATCACTCGGGGTAAGCGTATTGCCATAATAATATTAACTACTGCTGTATCAAGCGTCTCTATTGATCCTAAATGAAAAACACTATAAAAAATAACGTTTAAAATAGTAGAAAAGGGAATCGATAACGTCCCTATCGAAACCCCTAACAAAATTGAAAATATTACAAAACATACAGTAATAATATATGGTAGAACACGGCTTTTATTGATAAATGTCAGGATAGACAGCTTTTGCAAGTTCTTCTACTCCTTCAATTAAACGTGGACCAGAGATTGTTACTAAATCCGAGTTAATATCGAATACGAGCTTATCCTTAACTGCTGGTACCTCTTGCCAAGCATCTCGATTTAATACTTGTTCTACTGCATTTTCAACATAATACCCATATGTAATAACAATAACATCTGGATTAAGTAATACCGCATCTTCCTCAGTAAATTGTGGCCAACCTTCTTGATCACCAGCAGCATTTATTGCTCCAATCGCTTCGAGCATTTCATGCATAAAAGTACCTTTTCCAGTTGTATATAATTGAGCATCTACCTCTATCCAAACTACCTTTTGATCAGCTTCTTTAATTTCTGCTGATTTGTCTTTAATAAGATTCAATTTTTCTGTCATATCACTTATGATCTTGTCTGCATTTTCTTCTGTTCCTGTAACAGTGCCAATCATTTTAATTGAGTCATATACTGCTTGAAATGATGATGCATCGTTAACAACGACCACGTTTATACCAGCATCTCGTAGTTGTTGAAGACCTTCAGTAGAGCTATGGGCACTTGAGGCATGGGCAAGAACGACGTCTGGGTTTAATGAAATTATCTTTTCAACATTAAATTTTGCTCCTCCAACCCTTTCTATCTCGGCTACTTCTGGTGGATAATTAGCCCAATCACCAACACCAACCATTTTATCACCTAAACCTAACGCAAAAGCTATTTCTGTATTACTAGGAATTATCGACACAATTGCTTGTGGCTCTTCTTCTATTGTCACTTCATTACCTAATCCATCCGTAATTGTTACTGGAAAGCTAGACTCTGCTTTATCATCAACTTTAGTTTCCTGTTCTCCGTTTGTAGACTCTGCTTTATCATCAACTTTAGTTTCCTGCTCTCCGTTTGTAGAGGCAGCATTATTATTTACCTCAGTTTGACCGCAACCTACTAATAAAATGAATGATAAAATAACGAAAAAGACAGTGGGGAAGTACTTTTTAATGTTTAACATCTTTTTTTCTCCTTCTTTTGTAATATGGCTGTTTTCGCATTGATTGTTGTTTTTCGTATTAGGAAATATACATGTTCACAACTAGAGTTTCGTGGCATCTTTTCTTCTATACAACGATGAGAATGATTTTATCCTCTGTTGGTAAGGAAACAATAATGTTTAAGAAATAAGCCTAAATAGAAATAAGCCCATCCGAATTGGATGAGCTGTTAGACGGCATCATAAATGTATTGTTATTAATAAATACACTACTCGACCGTCTCAATACTCAATCCCCGAAGAATTGAAAACGTATATAGTGCTTGGCAGGTCTACTGACTCATGCTTCATCCTACTTTGATCCTTCCCATATGGCTAACAATATGTATAATATTATTATTCCATACAGTGGTAATATCATTTCGTCCACAAATACAGTTGCGGGGGCAGTTCTAGATTCACACTAGAATTCCCTTTTAAGTCTTTATGAGAATGTTTTAAAATTCTCTTGATATCCTATGTAGTATATAAGAAAAGACACCTAGCACTATTTATTTTTTAGGCTGTCTACGCATTGATTATTGTTACTCATGCAAAGACGGTAAGTATAAAGCTGATTGCTTAAAATACCACTTCTATCATTCTAATTTATTAACAATCGTATCTCCATATACGAAATGAGCCTTTTTAAAAATTCTTTTTCATAATACCCGATTATTAATATATTGACAAGAATAATCTGACTGCTTGGCAAAAACTTAACATGACATAATTGCGCATTTTATTATTGTGGTATAAAGAATGAAAATGTAGTTCCTTCATCAATTTTACTATGAACAAAGATGTTTCCATCGTGTGCCTCTATCAAATTCTTTGCAATGGCTAAGCCAAGACCAGTACCTGAACGTCCTCGCGTTCGAGCTTTATCTGCTTTATAGAAGCGTTCAAAGACAAATGGTAAGTCCTCCTCAGGAATTCCTGCCCCAGAGTCTTTGACGTCAATTTTCAAACCATCTTTTATAGAATTTACTTGTACAACAACAGTTCCCTGCTCATCAGTATAACGTATTGCATTATCAATCAGATTTGTTAATACTTGTTCAATCCTATCAGGATCAAACATAATTGTTTTATGTATTACGTTAATATGCACATCCAATGTAATTAACTTATCCTGTGCCAATCCTTGAAATTTGCGAATTATTCTTTGAATGTAAGGCTGAATATCTATCTCTTCTAAATGCAAATTTAAATGACCAGCTTCCATCCTAGCTAAATCCAACAGTTCATTCACTAGCCTACCCATACGTAAAGATTCATCATATATTACTTTTGCGATATCTTTCTTTTCTTGATCGCTACTAGCAATATCATCAATGATCGCTTCACTATATCCTTGTAACATAGAAATTGGTGTTCTTAATTCATGGGAAACATTCGCAATAAAATCTTCTCGTAGCTTGTCTAACCTTCGTTCTTCAGTCATATCTCGAAGTACTGCGACAGCTCCTCTGACAAATTTATTATCGTATAATGGACTCATGACGATAACCCAATTCCTACCTTGTAATGTGATTTCTATCGTCTGTTCTTTCTCAAAAGAAACAACTTGTTTAAACAATTCTCGAACCTCTGATGGTAGCTCTTCCGTAGGCTTCTCTAAATTACCTTGCTCATAATACCATGCTTGCAAAAATTGCTCAGAAGGTGGGTTTGAAACTAAGATCGAGCCATCTTTATTAAATGTAATTACACCATCAACCATACTGCTTAAAATGCTAGATAACTGCTCTTTTTCTTGACTTAACGCGTTCATATTATATTTTAATTGTCGCTCCATCTGATTAAAAGCAGTAGCTAAATCACCAATTTCATCATTCGTTAAAATCGGTACCTTCGTATCAAATTTCCCCTTTGCCACTTCGAACGCTGCTTCTCTCATTTTAAGCAGTGGAGAAGTTATTCTAGTTGACAAGAAAAAAGCAAATATTGTCGTTAAAACAATTGCGACTCCCGCAGCTAAAAGTATTAGTTTAGTTGTTTGGTGCGATGTCTCTTCAACAGCCCTTAATGACTGATATATAATTACTGCGCCATTTTCTTCGTTAGAAACTTTTAAAGGTGCAGCAACTAAAAACAATTGGCTGTTTTTATCTACTGGAGCTGTGATTTCATGTAAGTATTTCTTTTCGCTTATTACTTCCCTGTTTGTAAACACCCTAGCTAGTTGTTTATCATTAAAGATCGATGATATTGGTAGGTTTTCTAGTACATTACTATCAGGTGAATACCAATAATTTTCTTTATCATATACAATAATGACCTTCGTCATCTCATCAATTAATTCCCATGAAATATTCCGTGCTAATTGTTTATCATCATATTCTTCCATAATCGAGGCTATTTTGGTTGCTGTTTTTGTTAAATCATTCTTTGCCTCATTGACATGATAATTTTCAAAAAACTGGAGTAAAAGGACGGTTAGAATTGATAATACGAATGAAACTAATAGCAAAATGGTAAACCATAATTTCCCTACTACACTTCGCCAAAGTTTCATTCATTGGTTACCTCAAACTTGTAACCCACACCCCAAACAGTTACGATCATTTTTGCTGCTTCTTCAGAAACACGATTCAGTTTTTCACGTAGACGTTTTACGTGTGTATCAACAGTACGTAAGTCACCAAAAAATTCATAGTGCCAAACTTCTTTTAATAATTGCTCTCTATCAAACACTTTATCAGGAGCCTTGGCAAGAAAATAAAGAAGCTCATACTCCTTAGGTGTAAGACTGACCTCTTTCCCATCCGCAGATACACGATGTGCATCATTATCGATTGATAAATGAGGGAATACAATTACATCTTTTGTAGTTGTTTCAGTTTGTAAATAAGAAGTCGGTGAAGATCTTCTTAATAATGCCTTGACTCTAAGTACAACCTCTCTCGGGCTAAATGGTTTAACGATATAATCATCTGTCCCAACTTCAAACCCTTGTACACGATTTACTTCTTCACCTTTTGCAGTTAGCATAATTGTAGGTGTCGCCTTTTTCTCTCTAAGTTCTCTACATACTTCAATGCCATCCTTCCCAGGCATCATTAAATCTAAAAGAATGAGGTCATAGTCATTTTCAAGAGCTTTAAGTAAACCATCATTACCGTTGTCTGCTTCTTCAATTACGTAATCTTCACGCTCCAAATACATCCTTAATAGTCGTCGAATACGTTCTTCATCATCAACAACTAATATCTTAATTTCTCTTTCCATATGTCTCGTCCTCCTCAGACAATGTTAATAGTTGAAATTGTTAACGTATAGGTTTATGCGTATGTGTCTTTATGATTATGCGTATGAATGTAATCCTGCAATGACTAAGTTAACAGCAACTAGATTAAACATAATAATGGCAAAACCAATTACCGCTAACCATGCTGATTTTTCACCGTGCCACCCTTTAGAAAGTCTTAAATGTAAAAAGGCTGCATAAAAGAGCCACGTAATAAGCGCCCATACCTCTTTTGGATCCCATCCCCAAAAACGATTCCACGCTATTTGCGCCCAAATCATCGCAAAGATTAGCCCGCCTAATGTGAAAATTGGAAACCCAATAGTTACTGCACGGTAACCTATCTCATCCACTAGATCTAAGTTAACATTTTTCACAATAGGCTGCAATGCAGCACCAATTCTTTTCCGGAGTATTAACCTCAATATGCCGTATATAATTAATCCTGTTATTAATGATAATAGTAATGTATTTAATTTTTGTGCATCGATTACGGCAGGCATACTTATTAATGGCTCAAAGCGTTCAGCTGTAAGAAGCTCCCCTTGATATGGTCCAACTAAAGCTGGAAGTTGATAAGTAACCTCAAGTGGCTGTTCACTTTTGTCAACATATGAGAATGTCGCTTCATAATCTAAAACCTTAAACCCACTAGTAATGGTAATAAAACCTATTGTACTTACTAAACTATACAATATTAATTCAAGCCAAAAAGTACGTTTACTTTTCTTCGATTGATCTACTGATCTAAGTAAATAAATTAACCCAGCAGCAAAACTTACTGCAAGAATTGCTTGACCTGCTGATACAGTAATAACATGTATGTATAACCAGTCACTTTGTAACGCAGGAATTAAAGGAGAAATATCGGTTGGAAACATACTAGCATATGCAATAACTAGCATAGCTATTGGTAGTGTAAACAAACCGAGTACACTAGCTTTATAAATAATATAGATAAAAATGAATGCACCGACTAACATCATTCCAAAAAACGTAGTAAATTCGAATAAGTTACTGACTGGCGCATGTCCAGCTACAATCCACCTCAAAATAAAATAACCAAGCTGTGACACAAACCCTAAGATCGTAATAATAATCCCAATTTGTGCCCAACGGTTTTTTTTATTATCACTGCGTTTGTTGCCTATCGTCCCTCCAAAAAAAACTGTTGCAATTAAATATAATAAAAAAGCAATATATAGTAAATTACTACTTAATTCTGCCATATTAATCCCCCTTTGCCTGCTTCTTACGATCTTCTACTTGATCAACTGGCATAACGAGCTGAGTACCCTCGATAATTGATGTAATGTCCTTTTTCAAACTAAACCAATTTTTATTCGTATGTCCTGCAATATAAATCAAATCCCCTTCACGCTTGAACCAAATCCGACGATGATTCCAGTACATACCTTGGATAACACCGATCATAAATATTGCTCCACCTATGGCTATAATAGCTAATGAGAAATCACGCCTTACAGTTAGCCCTGAGACATTTACCGTTTCAATTCCTGAAAAAGCCACCTTATATTTATTATCTCCATTAGGCTCAATATTTTGTCGTATTGCAACAAAGCTTCTTTCACCCTCTGGAGTATCAGGTGTATACATTTCAAATACAAAAGCAGGATTATTAGGAATTTTTAATTTTGTATCAGGTTCACCATTACTATTTAAATAGTAATCCGGAAAGTATTTCAATAACTTTACTTGATAACCTTCACCTAAATCATACTCTTCCTGGGGATTATGAAGGTCTATCGTTAATTCACCCAGGCTTACATCCTCATTTTCTTTCTCTACTAATTTAAAAGACATTTCACGAAACTCATTTAATTTAAAGTCTGCCTGGTATAATGCATAATGGTCATATTTTAGAGGTTCATTCACGCGGATTGCAAAATCCTTGATTTTTTTGAGCTCCGGTTCCGCACCTGGAATAAAATCACCGACACGTTCATATAACGTAACATCAGTTTGATAGTTTTTTGCTAACACCCCATCGCCAATTTTCGCTAACGCATCTTCAAAAACTTCTTTTTCAGAGTCTTTTTCATAGACATCTAACTTAAAGCCATGACTTTGTAAATAATATTGCCCATTCGTACCTGGGATTTCGTTAGTCTCTCCATCTCGCATCCACAATGACTTATCAATATATACCCCTGGCACTGATCGAACGAGTACACCTATTAAAAAAATTATGAGTCCAACATGATTTACATATGGCCCCCATCGTGAGAACCTTCCCTTTTCAGCAAGAATATTACCATTTTCTTCACGGACATTATACCTTTTCTTTAATAGCTTCTCCCTCACTGTAGCTAACGAATTTTCATTGTCTTTAAGTTGAGACTCACTATAAAGCCTTTGTCTTTTTAAGAAACTATGATGTCTTGAAATACCTTGTTTTTTTAATGCACGATACAAAGGAATTACTCGATCTAAACTACAAATAACGAGAGAAATACCGATACTCCCTATTAAGATTAAATACCACCATGAACCGTATAACTCATGAAAGCCTAATTCGTAATATAATTTGCCTGTCACACCATATTGAGATTCATAGTATGCTGCTGGATCAGCCTTAGCAGCATTCGGTATATACATTAATTGCGGATAAATTGTTCCAAAAGCTGAAGCTATTAAAGTAATAACTATTAACCAAACACCAACTTTTACAGAAGAAAAGAAATTCCATATTTTATCAATTATCGTTTTGTTATATGTTTGTGAACGCCTTGCACTACCATCATAGCGCATATCAACTTGTTTTTGCTCTTCATTATTAACATTATCAATCTGCCTTCCACAGGACTCACATAAAACCGTTCCATGCGGATTTACGTGTCCACATTCACACTTAACATTTTCCATTTCTCTAACTCCCTATGGTATGATGCTTTCCATGTATTGTTTAACATCACTTTCACTCATGGTTTTGTTTACAATATCAACAACTTTTCCATCTTTGTCTATTAAAAAAGTTGTTGGCAAATTCCCAACGTCATATGCATTCATCACTTGGCTGTCTTCATCAATTACAACTGGAAATGTTAATCCGTGTTTGTCGACGAATTTCTTCACGCTAAATTCAGATTCATCAATATCAACTGCAATGATTTCCACGCCTTTATCTTTAAAATATTGATATTGATTATTCATGTAGGGCATTTCAAGTTCACATGGTTTACACCAAGTTCCCCAAAAGTTCAAAAATACCCCTTGGCCTTTGTAGTCGGACAATCGATGTGTGTTACCTTCCAAATCTGTTAACACAAAGTCTGGCGCTTGATCTCCCTTTGCAACCGCTTCCTTTGTCATAAATATATTTGAGTATAGGGCATATCCGAGGGCCGCCAACAATACAACTAAAATGACGGTTCGCATAATTAACCGTTGCTGCTTTTTCATGATCCCAATCCCCCTCTAGGGCTAAATAACATCCCCCTGTATCTTGGTAAATTCACTTACCTAGTATAATCCACTCCACATTATATCACTAAATAAGTTTTACACAGTGTTTACATTTTGAATGTTGTGTGACAGATTCATAAACTTAATAAATATTTTTTTTATTACCAGTCTTCGCTACCGAGCGTAGCTGTTTCACCTCATGAGGAGAAAGCTCACGCGCATCCCCTGTATTTAACCCTTTCAAGTCTAAAAAGGCATATTTTTCACGTTTTAACTTCATTACATCATGACCGATCGCCGTTAACATTCTCCGAACTTGTCTATTTCGACCTTCCCTAATAATAATTTGCACGATTGAAGTATTTTTTTTCTTATCAATTGACTTGACTTTCACTTTTGCCGGTAAAGTTACTCCGTCATCTAGACGAATCCCCTTCTCAAGCTTTTTCACATTTTCACGAGTAGGGATACCTTTTATTTTTGCAACATACTCTTTCTCAATCTCGTATTTAGGATGCATTAATATATTTGCAAAGTCACCATCATTCGTTAACAACAATAACCCTGATGTATCATAATCCAAGCGTCCAATAGGATATATACGTTGTTTTAGATGAGGAAAAAAGTCTGTGACAACTTTTCTTTGTTTTTCATCTGATACACTGGAAATAACACCTCTTGGTTTATATAGTAAATAATAAACAGGTTCTTCACGCTCAATAGGAATCCCATTCACTTCAATTTTATCATGTGAGCTAACTTTCGTTCCAAGCTCCTTAACTATGCTATTATTTACACTTACTTTTCCATCTAAAATTAATTGCTCTGCTTTTCGCCTAGAAGCAACCCCTGCTTGTGCAATTACTTTTTGTAGTCGTTCCATATTAAAATTCACCTCGATAACATCTTACTTGTTTGAACATCTTTTCACAAGTTTTCAGAATAAAAAAAATAAGACGCTACTCTATTGAGATGCGCCTTAATTAGCAAAAATAATTGTTACAACGGTGATTGCCGCGATGATACCGCATAAATCAGCAAGGAGACCAACCTTTAATGCATCACCCATTTTCTTTATTCCTACTGCTCCAAAATATACTGTAAGCACGTAAAGAGTTGTATCGGTACTACCTTGTAACGTCGAAGCTAACCTTCCAATAAAAGAATCTGGTCCATACGTGCCAATTAAGTCTGTGGTCATTCCTAATGCTGCAGTTCCAGAAATAGGTCTCATTATTGCGAGGGGAATAATTTCAGCAGGTACACCTATCCCTTCTAATAACGGCCTTATCATCCCTATAAAATAATCCAACGCTCCTGATGCTCTAAATATCGATATTGATACAAGCATCCCTACTAAAAATGGAATGATTGAAAATGCAATCTTGATTCCTTCCTTACCACCTTCAACAAAAACTTCATACGTTGGAACTTTTTTTACCGTAGCAACTATTAATATAAAGCAAATGAGAAAAGGGATGAACCATAAAGACACTAATGTAAGTATAGCCATATCATTTTCCACCCCTTCTTAACCTTCTATAATAAAAATAGCGGTCAATTAAAATTGCACAAATAGTTGAAAAAAAGGTGGCAATTAATGTTGTACCGACAATTTCAGTTGGTTTTGAAGATTCATAAGTGATGCGTATAGCGATAATCGTAGTTGGAATTAGTGTAAGGCTAGAAGTATTGATTGCTAAAAAAGTTATCATAGAACGGCTAGCTACATCTTTATCACCGTTTAGCTTTTTTAACTGTTCCATTGCTTTTATCCCCATCGGGGTGGCGGCATTGCCAAGACCAAACATATTTGCCATCATATTTGATAATATGTAACCCATCGCGGGGTGATCAGCAGGAACTTCAGGAAAAAGCCTACTTACGAGTGGTTTAAAAATTTTTCCCAGCTTGTCTAACATCCCTGCTTCCTGAGCAATCTTCATTAACCCCAACCAGAACACGAGAATGCTAATTAGTCCAATACAAATCGTCACCGCTTCTCTAGCACCTTTAAATATTGCTTCATTGACTTGTTCAATCGTTCCATTTAGCAAAGAAAAAACGATGCCAACGACTGTCATTAGAACCCAAATTATATTAACCATCTGAGTTTACTCCAATAATCATAGCAAACACTTGTGAAAATATCGGCCACCATGACTTTTTCGATTTTCTATTCCCATGATCATAAAAAACTGGAATTTCTTGGATCTTATCATCACTAAGGCTGATCACTACTTTACCTATAATCGTTGGAACGTCTTTATTTTTTTTCCAAGATTTTTGAGGCTTTATAAGCTGTACAGCAACGTTTACTTCATTTTCTTCTTCTTTATTTAAAGGATAAAGAACATCTCTTTCCACAAATATTTTATTTTTATAAAATTCATCCTTGACCTTATCCAAGTTATCCTGGCCAAATATATTAATAAGATTATATTGATCGAATCCCGTTTCAAACATATTAATATGGTCGTTCCAGTCATTCGAATTTGAATCTAAAGTAACTGCTATAAGTTCTAAGCCATTCTTTTCAGCTGTCGTCACTAAAGTACGATTCGCTCTTTTCGTATAACCGGTTTTACCACCAGTTGTATAGGAATACATTCCAGTCACTAGCTTATGTTTATTCTTCCATGCTTTAGTTTTATATGTTGGATGGTAGAGCTCAGTCGCGAATAGTTCGCGAAATGCTTCATTTTCCATTGCATATTTCGTTAATAATGCCATATCATACGCAGTTGAATAGTGATTCTCGTGATCGTCCAATCCATGAGGGTTCGAAAACTCACTGTTTGTCATACCAATCATTGCAGCTTTTTCATTCATTAAGAAATTAAAGCCTTCCACACTACCACCAACATGTTCAGCTATTGCGACGGCTGCATCGTTTCCAGAGCGAAGCATTAAGCCATATACTAAATCTTTTAATGTTATCTGATCACCTAGCTCGAGAAGTATGGACGACCCCTCAGTGTATATTGCTCTTTCACTAATATCCACTATGTCCTCAAGTTTTCCAGACTCAATAGCAATTATAGCAGTCATTATTTTTGTTATACTTGCTATTCTCATCTTTGTATGCTCATTTTTCCCGTATAAGACTCTACCTGTTTCTTGTTCAATAAGGATAGCACTTTTGGCACTTACGTCATTATTCGCAACTGCTACTTGTTGATTAACTGATAATAATAAAACAATGATTAAAAGAAATGTCATACATTTTCTCATGCATACCATCAAATCCCCGTCCCTTTTTCCCGAGATTTTTCTATGAGAGGATATAAAAAAAGCCTATCCTCGTATTGAACCCGGACTAATACAAGTGTATGCAAGACAGGCTTCTATATGAATAAAAATTCGGAAAAACGCCAGTGCCTCAATCCATCAATTAACGATGAAGATAGGTTCGAAGATGTTTTACTTTGTTGTCTAAAAAAAGAAGGAATCATTATAATTTTGAGCTACTTACAATTAATACGGATCCCATCTTAAGCTTCTCGCATGTTCAAAACGTTCATCAATATCATTCCAATTCACTACTTTCCACCAATTATCCACATAAGTCCCACGGTCATTATGATATTGCAAATAATAAGCGTGTTCCCAAACATCTAAGACCATAATTGGAATCGTATCCCATTGTGTAAATAACTGATGTTTTTCAGTTTGTAGAATCGCTAGCCTTCTCGATCGAGGTGACCATACAACTATAGCCCACCCTACACCTTCAACAGCTTTGGCAGCTGCTGTGAAATTCTGTACAAATTGTTCAAGATTACCGAAATCTAAAATAAGCTGTTTTAATAACGACCCTCGAGGACTTCCGCTACTATTCGGTGTCATATTATTCCAAAATATAGTGTGTAAATAATGTCCAGATCCATGAAAAGCCGCTTCTCTCTCCCAATGTAAAATAAGAGAGTAATCATTTGACTCTCTTGCCTTAAGAAGCATTTTTTCTGCCTTATTAAGTCCATCTACATAACTTTGGTGATGCTTATCATGGTGTAAACGCATAATTTCTTCGGAAATATAAGGCTCTAAAGAATCATAGTCGTATGGCAATGGAGGAAGCTTATGCTCTCCTATGGGAACACGATCATTAAACGATTGCCTACTAAATTCATTTTGTGGTATATTTGCTAATTCGTGATGTAAAAGTAGCACTTGATCATGAATCCGTGTTGCTTCCTCTTTTAAAATTACTCCATCTCTATTTATATTTTCTTGCACCTGTGAGATTACATTTTGAATCCTTTCTTGTAGACTAGCATTATGAACATCATTGTTATTTAAATGGGCTATAACATCCTTTCCCCATTTTGTAACATCACTCATATACCTTCTATAATTAGTATCGTTCACACATTCACCCCTTCCTACTCCAACATATCGTATTCAAAAATAGGCTTAATGTGAAAAACAAATATAAAAAAGAGAGGTGGCAATCGCCACCTCAAACTTATTTTGATTGAAGAATTTTTGTATGATAATCAGTTTCATAATATTCTAGCTCTTCTCGAATCGTTTGAAAACCTTTCTCCAAAGATGCTAACAGTTGTTTAATAGAAGATGGGGGGACTTCTCGGAATCTAATTGAGTTATTCCCTGTGTAAGCTGAACGACTATCTTCATACCATAAATCTTTTTTAGGTGAAAAGAATTCTTCAATACATTGATGATATATTTTATAAAGTGTTTTCTCCGCCGCAGCTTTTCGAAATGGAACATTTGATAATACAATTCTACAAGCTTCAAGCCCTTCTTCACAATACACAACTAATCTTCTAATTTCTGATAAAATATCTTCAAAATAAACTTGGTTTTCCGGAGTTTCTTGAAGCAGTGTATGAATAGTTATGCCATTCAAATACGTTGTTAATGTGTTGACTGTTTTACTTAAAAATTCTTCAACTTCTACTGTTTGTGTTTGTACGATACTGTTCCCCATCATAGCCCTCCAAATTATTATTAGTATATTTCTTAACTAAACAATAACGTTGAATCGACCTTATATCCTTCATTATATTCAATCGACTGAAATATTTCTGGAAGTTTTTCAAATTGTACATCCTTAAAATATTCTACAAATTCATTAATATTATTTATATATACGCGTTTACGTGAAAGAAATTGTGGTTTTTTTAGTAAACAAATTAATCCTACAATATCTTTGAAATGGATGTCTTTTTCCCCTATTGTAAAAATAGGATCACTGTTGTAGGGTGTGAATTCACTCAAGCGTTCATCAAAATAACGAATATATAGCAAATGAAATGTTCTTTCTTCGCCATCTTCAACAAATGTAACCTCAGATCGATTAAAAAAGTCTTCTGATGTGTTTGGCTTCTCCTTTTCTAGCTCATAACCATTACAATTTTTTATTAGCATACAGCCCACCATCCCATTTGTGCAATCGTCAACATCTTGTGAAAAAAAAAGTTATTTTACATCCATCTTAACATACAAAAAAAAGAGTGTATATTATGACACTTGAATTTAAGACTAACTTATTTACTCAATTTCTTGAAATTTTTCAAAAAACAAATCGGCTTCTTCTTGAACGGATTCCTCTTGAACTTGCTCAGGTAATGGTGGGAGCTCTTCAAGAGTTCTTAAACCAAAATACTCAAGAAACTCTTTTGTTGTGCCATAAAGAATGGCTCTCCCAGTGCCTTCAACACGACCTACTTCCTTAATTAACGCCTTTGCCATTAATGTTTGTAGTGGTCTTTCTGTTTTCACGCCACGAATTTCCTCTACCTCTGTTCTTGCAATTGGCTGACGGTAAGCTACAATGGCTAATGTTTCTAATGCAGCTTGTGAAAGAGATGTTGACGCAGGAGACTCTACTAACCTCTTTATGAAGGCTGCATGTTCTTTCTTTGTCGTCAGTTGGTATGTATTAGCAACTTCTGAAACAAACAATCCGCGTTTATTATTTTTATATTCTTCCTGTAATTCAATAATAATGTCATGAGCAACATTTTCGTCAATTTCAAGAACTAGCGCTATTTGCTTTAACGATAGTCCATCATCACCGGCGACAAATAGCAGCCCTTCTACTACAGCTTTCCACTCGACAATATTCATTGCCAAATCACCTTACCTTACTAGCTAAAAAAATTTCATCAAAGTTTTTTTCTTGTTCAATATTAATCGCGTTTTCTCTCATCAATTCTAAAATGGCTAAAAAAGTAACAACGATGTGCCCTTTATCTTCATAGGGAAATAGTTCAAAAAAACTTTTCCTTCCTTTAATTGACGATAACTCTTGTATAATTTCTTCCATTCTTTTTTCAATTGGAATTTCTTGACGAGTTATTTTCGTATGGAGTGGCTTTTGGAGCTTTTTCCTACGTAATAGTTTTTGAAATGCTGCGAGCATATCGTATAAGTTCACATCAAGTGGCTGGCTCTTTGCCTTAGTATCTTTTACAAATTCATTTACATCACTGGGTGCTTTTGTAAAAACTTTGCTACGTTCAGCTTCTAACTCCTTTAAGTCTGTCGCAGCTTCCTTATATTTCCTATATTCAATTAAGCGATTGATTAACTCTTCTCGAGGATCTTCAGTGATATCGACCTCAACATCCTCATCGAATAACTCCTCTTCATGTTTAGGTAGTAGCATCTTACTCTTGATTGCTAATAAAGTAGCAGCCATAACTAAATACTCACTAGCAACATCTAGCTGTAATTCTTGCATTGTATGAATATAGAACATATATTGTTCTGTAATTTTCGCTACTGGTATATCATAAATATCTATTTCTAATCGATTAATCAAATGCAATAAAAGATCAAGCGGTCCTTCAAAAGCATCAATTTTCACATTATATTGCACTTTCATCCCACCAACATATCATACTTCATTCAGTATTTATATAGCTTAACACTAACGTATAGTATAGAACAAACTAAATTTTTATCCAATACTCTTTTATACGGTGCTTTTGCTACATACTATGATACACTATTAACAAAAAAATGGTGAGATACTTTGATAAATAGGGAGTGATAAATTCTTGTATCCAAAAGCTTATATAGATTATTTAGTGTATTTCCATGGGGATCGTGATTATTTCGAATGCCATGAAGTTCTCGAAGAGTATTGGAAACAAACAGACAATGATATAGTTTGGGTTGGGTTCATTCAAATTGCTGTCGGATTATATCATCATCGAAGAGGTAATTTCAAAGGTGCTCAAAAAATGATAGCAAACGCTATTGCTATCTTAGAAGCTCAAAAAGATACTGTCGAACAGCTAGGCATAAACCTAAAAACACTATTAACAACTTTACAGTCGCAACTGAATGCCATTATCGCTAATGAGCCTTATATAAGTATTAATTTACCAATTCAAGACGAATCATTGTTAACTACATGTAAAAATGCATGTAGTGAAAAAGGCTTGACATGGGGAAAAAGTAGCGATTTAACTAATAATTTCCTTATTAATAAACACACTTTACGTGATCGTACTGAAGTTATAACAGAAAGAGCTAATCAATTAGCCAAAAGAAAGAAAAAAAATAAAGGCTCTTGTTGATTAAAAATTAAATGAATATGCGTTTAAGTTTTTATTCCAAAAACAGCCTATATAAAAAAAGAAAGCACTATTTTAGTGCCTTTCTTTAATTTAGGCTGTTTTCTCACTTTATGCATTGAATTAAGTTTCATACACAACATAACAATATTGTTTTAACAAGGCTGTTTTAGAAGCGCTGATTGTTGTTTTTCGTAATAAGAGCTAAACATGAAACCATTAGCTTTCGGGGTATCTTTTCTTCTATCAAACGATGACTTTTGCGTAAAAATAAAAAGAGACAACAAAGGCTGTATTTAATGATCGATATTACATTTTTCTATAAAAGAAGCAGTTTCAGAGGTTGGCTGTAATTGATCATTTGGAAATAGTTTAGCTAAATCTTCAACCATTCTTTTCCCAAGCCCTTGATACCGATGGGATGGATTAACACTAATATGCTGCACAACTATTCTTTTTTCTGGAAATTGAATAACACCGATCAATCCTATAATATCTTCTTCCTTCCAAAGAAATAATTGTTTATCCTTTTCTTCTTCATATTGTTTAATGGTTTGCTGCAACTTTTTTAAGTCTTTTTCATTTGGCATGAATGAAAGAAGTCCCATTGCAATTTTTTCATAATTCTTTTTGTATCGAATTAACATATAATATCCCTCATTATTATTGAACACTCACTTAAAGAAGGAGTTCAAAACTTTTGGAAATTGGGCTGTCACATAACCTCGTTGACCCGCATTTCAGCCTCATGAACATTACAAACATACAAGTCACTATTACTCTAGGCTTTATATACCAGTTTTTCACAGTCCTTTTTCCTAGTTTGAACGCTTCTAAAAAAAGTAAAGTTCGATTGTAATTATGAATCTTTTCTTTTTATAAGAGAGTAAATATACATTCTAACAAACCATTATATACATTTTGTATAGGTTTTTAAACCTATTCGTCAAAGTTTTTAACAATTTCTCGAGATAAATTTGCAGATTCAATAGCAGACAATGCTGCTTCCCACCCTTTATTACCAGCTTTTGTTCCGGCTCTTTCGATTGCTTGTTCAATATTTTCTGTCGTAATCACACCAAATATAATCGGTAAACCTGTCGAAATTCCTGCAGCCGAAATTCCTTTTGCTACTTCATTACAAACATAATCATAATGAGTGGTCGCTCCCCTTATGACAGCCCCTAAAGTAATGACTGCATCATATTTATTCGTTTCAGCCATTTTTCTTGCGAATAGAGGGATTTCAAAGGCACCAGGTACCCACGCAACATCTATTTGTTCTTCATTTACGCCATGACGCTTAAGTCCATCAAGTGCCCCACCAAGAAGTTTACTTGTAATAAACTCATTAAACCTCGCAACAACTATACCTATTCTTAAGTTAGTTCCGATCAAATTCCCTTCATAAATCATAGAACATACCTCCCGTGTATTTATAACAATGTAGTTTTTTGATTATTTTTTCTTCTTTATAAAAATGAAAAGATATTATTTAATTAAAAAATTCTAATTTTTTGGTAACAACATTTACTTAATGGTCTTTCATTAAATATTTAGTAGATGTCCTAGCTTGTTATTTTTAGTTTTTAAATATGCCTCGTTTTGCTTTTTAGTCGGCATTTGGATAGGCACACGTTCAACCACTTCCAAGTCGTAGCCTTCTAGCCCCGCTATTTTTCGAGGATTATTAGTAAGTAATTTCATTTTACGTATTCCTAAATCCTTTAAAATTTGTGCACCAATTCCATACTCTCTTAGGTCTGGGGCAAAACCTAACTCTTCATTCGCCTCCACAGTATCATACCCTGCCTCTTGAAGCTTGTAGGCTCGAAGCTTATTAAGTAAACCGATGCCTCTTCCCTCTTGACGCATGTACAACAAAACACCATTACCTTCTTTTTCAATTTGTGTTAGTGCCGCATGTAACTGTGGACCGCAATCACAACGAAATGAGCCAAAAACATCACCTGTTAAACATTCGGAATGCACTCTAACGAGAGTTGGATGATCTGGAGAAATATTACCTTTCACTAATGCAATATGGTCTTTGCTATCGATTTCATTGGTGTATCCAATTGTTTTAAATTCACCAAATTCAGTTGGTAGTAGAACCTCTACCTCTCTATTAACTAACTTTTCTTTTTGATTACGATATTTAATTAAATCTTTAATTGTTATCATCTTTAAGTTGAATTGATCAGCAACAATAGCTAGGTCAGGTACGCGTGCCATTGAGCCATCTTCCTTTATTATTTCACATATAACAGCTGCAGAGGACGATCCAGCTAAATTAGCTAGGTCTACAGCTGCTTCAGTATGCCCTGCTCTCCTAAGCACACCGCCCTTTTTAGCGATAAGCGGGAAAATATGCCCAGGTCTTTTAAAATCACTCGCTTTAGAATGTTCATTTAAAAGCTGCTTAATTGTTTCCGCTCTTTCATAAGCACTTATCCCTGTAGTTGACGTTTTGTAATCTACACTTACAGTAAAAGCTGTTCCATGAGGATCAGTATTATTTATCACCATAGGATTTAATTGAATCCTTTCAGCAATTTCTTCTGATATGGGTGAACATACTAATCCACGTCCGTGTCTTATCATAAAGTTGATTGTATCAGGCGTTACGCTTTCTGCTAACGCAACAAAATCACCTTCATTTTCACGATCTTCATCATCACAGACTATGATTATTTTTCCATCAGCTAAATCCTTTATCGCATCTTCAATAGTATGGAACATGTTTGCACACCTTTCTATATGTAATGTTTATTTAGGAAATGAACCATTAATCGTGTTTCATCATAGAATAAGGCTGTTTAAAGAGATAGAGTCTAGCTATGCTAATTTCGGAGCAATAGCAACAAAACTTTGGAAAAGATCCCTAAATAAATCCATTTTCCGTTAATATAGATTTTGTTATCCTGCTGTGTTTAACTTTTTCCATAGAGTGTGTACCTCGTAAAAGAAAGTGCTCAATATACTTTCCAATAACGTCACATTCTATATTGACAATATCACCCACCTCCTTTTGACCTATAATCGTCTCAGAGAGCGTATGCGGAATAATTGATATAGTAAAAGATTTATCGACAACGTCAAATATCGTTAAGCTTGTCCCATCCACTGCGACAGACCCTTTGTGTAATATATATTTAGCTAATTTCTCATCTATCGCAATTACGTAATAGATTGCATTGCCCTTTCGAGTCTTACTAATTATTTCGCCTACTCCATCAACATGCCCTGATACAAAGTGTCCTCCAAACCTTCCATTCGCTAACATAGCTCGTTCTAAATTAACCGAAGATCCATTTTTTAATAATTTTAATGAAGTCGCTTTTATAGTTTCTGGCATAACGTCTACTGCAAAACCAAATTCATTAAATGAAGTAACGGTTAAACACACCCCATTCACCGCTATACTATCTCCTAACTGGATATCAGATAATATTTTTCTAGCATCAATCTGTAGTTCAATTGCATCAATTGAATGGGTTAATCGATTTACTTTTCCAACTTCCTCAACAATACCAGTAAACAAAGTCATCACCACTTTTTATTTATTCTTTGGAATAGCAATCAGTTTAATATCTTCTCCCAGCTGCTCAATTGACTTGATTTGTAGTTTCGGTACATCGTACAAACGATCAAATCCTTCTCCATTAAAAGAGGTAGGTGCACACTCACCTCCAATAAGCTTCGGAGCAATATATGTAATATATTGCTGAACAACATCAGCTTTTAAAAAGCTCGTATTTACTTTCCCTCCGCCTTCAACGAAAAGACTTGTTATCCCTTCACCTCCTAATACGCGTAATAAATCCTTAATATTAATACGTTTTTCCCTCATTTGAATGATTCGAACATTTTTTTGAGAAGTATAACAAGCTATCTCGTCATCAGAACAGTCCTCTCCTACAACAATCCATGTTGGTGCTAAGCCATCAGTAATCACTTTTGAGTCGAGAGGTGTTCGTAATTTTGTATCTAATATAATACGTATAGGATTATTCGTTTCATACGGAAGCCTTGCCGTTAATGAAGGATTATCAGCAACTACGGTGTTCACCCCAACAAGAATTGCATCATATCGATGACGATATTTATGCACATCTTGACGTGCTAACTCTCCAGTAATCCACTTGCTCTCGCCTGATTGTGTAGCAATTTTTCCATCCATGCTAATCGCAGTTTTTAACGTCACAAAAGGGGTGTTGTTTTTAATATAACGAAAGAATACCTTATTTAATTTCTTAGCTTCATCCTGCAGGACTCCAACATCAACTTTTAAACCAGCTTCTTCTAACTTTCTTATACCTCTACCTGCTACACTCGGATTTGGGTCTTCACAAGCAATTACTACTCGGCTAACACCACTACTGATCAATAAATCTACACACGGTGGTGTTTGACCAAAATGGCTACAAGGTTCTAAGGTCACATAAATCGTTCCATCTTTTGCTTTATTACCTGCCATGTTTATAGCATGTACTTCCGCATGTGCTTCACCAGCCTTTAAATGTGTCCCAAGACCAACAATTTGTCCTCTATTAACTACAACAGCTCCCACTACTGGGTTTGGACTTGTTTGACCAATGGTACTTTTAGCCATTTCTAGTGCAACTCTCATATAATCATGGTCATTCAAAATGGGATACCTCCAACAACGTAGGTTACAAGAAAATCTTATGGGGAAAATAGATGGGGAATTACCGAATATAGTCATAATTCGAAATATTACAAACATAACTCCATAGCAAATAAGCCATACGTTTTTCATAGCTCATAATATAAGTTTAACAAATAGACCCTAGGTATAATTACCTAGGGTCAGAGTTATCGATATATTTCGTGTGTTTATCCATCGTTCTAAAACAGGACAAAATTAGCATATGATTACAGCAAATCATATACTTCACGCCATATCCTTCTCCCATCCAGACTATACTGTCGGCTCTGGTTTTTCACCAGATCAGCCATATATAACCAATTATATATACAGCTCACGGGCTTAGAAACAACAATTGCTTCATCACCGCCGGTTGGGAATTTCACCCGACCCCGAAGGATTATCTTATTCAATTTTATAGTTTTACATATTATATCACACATTTTCTAGTTTGCATATTGAAACGTGTTTAGGCTATAAATAACCAATAGATCAATCCCCAAATCATGCTCATTATTAGTATAATAATAAACACAATCCATTTGTTACGTTTCATCTATTACTCCGCATCAAAAACTTCTACAGTTTTCATTACATCCCCATTTTTCATATTTAGAACAGTATCTAAGCCACTTGTAACTTGACCAAACACTGTATGAACGCCATCTAAATGAGGTTGAGCTTCATGAACGATAAAAAATTGACTTCCTCCTGTATCTCTTCCAGCATGAGCCATTGAAAATGCTCCTGGCACATGTTTGTGAGGATTGCCTTCAGTTTCACATTTAATCGTATAACCCGGACCACCTGTTCCAGTTCCTTGTGGACAACCACCTTGTGAAACAAATCCTGGGATTACCCGATGGAATGTAAGACTATTATAAAAGCCTTCATTAGCCAATTTTTCAAAATTATCAACTGTATTAGGAGCTTCATTAGGATAAAGCTCAAATTCAATCTTTTCTCCACTATTCATTATTATGTAACCTTTTTTACTCATAATCAAAGCACTCCTTCAAATGTAAAATCATTATCTATCTTATCACATTCGGCAAATGAAAAACAAAGGCTCTTTTCGTAAGGCTGCTTTTGTATTGATTGTTGCTTTTCGTTCTAAACAATAAACACGTACAAAACTAAAGTTCGTGGCATCTTTTCTTGTATACAATAATGACTAACAATATAAAACCATTTCTATGTTGCTAATTTGATCACATTAACAACAAAGTTTACGAAAAGAGCCTTTCATAAACTTTGTTGCAATTCCTATCAAAGGATATAGAAATAGTTTCAAATAATTGTTATAGGATCATATAAGATTAGATGTCACGATTTCTCTATGCGTTTAGAAGATTACTTATGATGATCAACAATGAATTGTTGAGAAACAAGCTAGGAAAAAAGCTCGACTATTTCTTAATGTTCTATATTTTTTGTGAATCCAAATTAATAAATTTATAAAGAATGTTCGTTGTTGTAGACACATACCTATACACTACCATTTAAGATACATATATTAAACCGAGACAAATATCTATACTAAGAGAAAGGATCGAGACATATGTACTTTAATGCTTTTCACCCACGATATAGATACCAACCTAGTGGAGGCCAATTGTCCTATCCCCCTATGGGTACAACTCAATACCAATGGCCACCTGGCATTGGTCAAGTATTAGATGATTGGATTACTGGTGGCGGTATGCCTGGTAGTGGTATGCCGGGCGGTGGTATGCCGGGCGGCGGTATGCCGGGCGGTGGTATGCCGGGCGGCGGTATGCCGGGTAGTGGTATGCCGGGTAGTGGTATGCCGGGTGGCGGTATGCCGGGTAGTGGTATGCCTGGTAGTGGTATGCCGGGCAGTGGTATGCCTGGTAGTGGTATGCCTGGTAGTGGTATGCCGGGCGGCGGTATGCCTGGTAGTGGTATGCCGGGCAGTGGTATGCCGGGTAGTGGTATGCCGGGCGGCGGTATGCCGGGCGGCGGTATGCCGGGCGGCGGTATGCCGGGCGGCGGTATGCCTGGTAGTGGTATGCCTGGTAGTGGTATGCCGGGCAGTGGTATGCCGGGCAGTGGTATGCCTGGTAGTGGTTGGCGATATACCTAGACGCTCTAATCCTATAGCAATACCTTACCTACAGATGAATAAATACTGATAACACCATAAAAAAGGAGGTATGTCAAAAAGTTTTTTGCCATACCTCTTCTTGTTGTTATTGCTATTTATTAACTCTCATTTTCATCGGAATGTCTAAATGAACTAGATCTTCATAGCTTTCCCTTTTAATAACTAATTGTGCTTCACCATTCTCTACAAAAACAACCGCCGGGCGAGGTAGACGATTGTAATTATTCGCCATGGAATACCCGTATGCACCTGTACAAAAAACTGCTAAATAATCTTCGTTTTGAATAGTTGGAAGATCAATATCCCAAATAAGCATATCTCCACTTTCACAACATTTCCCAGAAATAGATACGACTTCTTCATTTTCAGCTAATATTCTATTAGCTATAGCTGCTTCATATTTTGCTTGATATAATGCCGGACGAAGGTTATCACTCATACCACCATCAATTGCTACATAATTACGAACATTTGGCACAGTTTTTTGAGAGCCAATAGAGTAAATTGTAGTTCCAGCATCACCAACTAGAGATCTACCAGGCTCGATCCATATTTCTGGTACAGACATATTAAACTGTACAGCTAATTTTTTTACTTCTTTAACAATTTCTTTTACATATTGGTCAGCTGGAATAGGATCATCTTCGTCTGTGTACCTAATTCCAAAGCCACCGCCTAAATTTAACACTTGAGCAGTATAATCATACTCGTTATACCATTCATGTAATTTTTGAAATAACTTCTTAGCTGCTAGTAAAAAGCCAGTCGTTTCAAAAATTTGTGAACCTATATGACAATGCACACCTAACATCGTAAGCATATCTGATTGCGTTACTTGTTTTAGTGCCTCATCTGCTTGGCCGCTTAGTAAATCAAAACCAAATTTTGAATCCTCTTGCCCAGTTAAGATATAATCATGTGTATGTGCTTCAATTCCTGGAGTTACTCTCAAAAGTACGTTTATGTTCGTTGATTTGGCTTGACAAATTTCCTGTAACATCGCTAATTCATGAAAATTATCGATAACAATACACCCTATGTTATGTTGTACTGCCATTTCAAGCTCATGTATGCTTTTATTATTTCCATGAAAATGAATACGATCAACAGGAAATCCTGCTTGAAGAGCAGTATATAACTCTCCACCTGAAACAACATCTAATGATAACCCTTCTTCTTCCGCTAACTGTACCATAGCTATAGAAGAAAATGCTTTACTGGCGTATGCAACTTGACCTTCGACTTCTAAAGCTGTGAACGTATCTTTAAATGCTGATGCTCTTTTGCGTATTAAATCAACATCATAAATATACAGTGGGGTACCATACTGCTTAGCCAATTCAATTGAATCTACTCCACCAATTTCTAGATGCCCCTCATTATTAACTCGACTAGTACCGTGAAAAAACATTGCATTCCCTCATTTTCTCTACTTCATTCTAAAAATAATTAAAACTACATTATCACAAGTTCCACTAGCACGCAATAGATGATTACAAGAAAAGCATATGGACACAGAATAATCTAAACAAACAGTGGGTTTCTTATCACCAGATGGTGTTTATATTAATTGTATAACAGCAAACTTATCATCTTATTTTCATCAGTATCTTATACACTATTTTTGCTGTTTTATTCTATTTTGCGGATGCACAATACTTGGTCTAACACGTGAACCAGGGACAGATCTCCGAATTAAGATTTGTAGAAAAGCACCAGGATTAAACGGGATAAACGGCCATAAATAAGGTGTATTTAACGAACGCATTTGGATTAGAAATAATAAATAGACAGTCGAACCAATCAATAAACCAGGCAAATGAAATATTGCTACAACGACAATGAGCAGTAGTCTAGACAATTTATTTGCGATACTTAATTCATAGCTCGGGGTTACGAAAGACCCAATTGTTGCTATTGCAACATAAAAAATAACCTCTGGAACAAATAAGCCTACATCTATAGCAATTTGACCAATCAAAACCGCTGCAATTAGAGCCATAGCAGTTGATAGAGCAGTAGGCGTATGTATGGAAGCTAGCCTTAAGAATTCGATGCCTAGATCAGCGATAATGATTTGAATAATAATTGGTATGTTCGATTTTTCCTCAGGACCGATATAGGATATTTTTTCAGGAATTAACGATGGTTCAAGCACAAAAAGCAACCACAATGGTAATAAGAAAATAGATGCAGCAATCCCTAAAAAACGCACCCATCTGATGAACGTACCTATTGCTGGTGATTGGCGATATTCTTCTACGTGTTGAACATGATGGAAAAATGTCGTAGGAGTAATGATCACACTAGGTGAAGTATCTACCAATACAAGGACATGCCCTTCAAGTAAGTGAGTCGCTGCTATATCTGGCCTTTCTGTATAACGTACACGTGGATAAGGGTTAAATCCTTGTGCGACTAAAAACTCTTCTATTGTTTTATCTGCCATTGTTAATCCATCTATTTCGATCTCATTAATCTCTTTTTTAATAATTTCTATTAAGCTAGGTTGAGCAATGTCTTTAATATACGCAATACATATATCTGTTTTCGAACGTTCGCCCACTTGTATAACTTCAAAGCGAATCCGCTCATCACGTATACGTCTTCTTATTAATGCCGTATTTACTACCATCATCTCTACAAAGCCATCTCGTGCTCCTCGAACAACCTTTTCTGTATCAGGCTCTTCTGGGGTTCTGCCTGGATAACCTCTAACATCAACGATAAACCCACTTTTTTCGCCTTCAATGACAACAAAGATTAAGCCAGCTAACAATTGATCTACTGCTTCATCTAGATTGTCCACCTCTTTTACCTGTTGGTGAACAAGACGATTCTCGATGATTTGTTTTATTTTTGAGGATTGCCTTTCTCTATCATTAATTTCAATAAGCACAGTTAAGAGTTGCATAATCGTAGCCGTTTCACATATTGCCGCTACGAAATAAATATGGACATCCTTGTTTAATATTTTGATCTTTTTAACTCCTATATCATAGGTTGTTTCTAGTCCCAAATGTGTTTTAAAAAATTCCTCATTTTCTGATGGTGAAGCTGATATAGGAATTTTATTCTTTTTTGAAGTTGTCATAAAATCCACTCCTTTCTAAAATAAGGGCGACTGCTTTACGTGTAATAGGTGATCCATATTTAATATGATCTTGCATCGCCATTTTCCCTATATCTCCTATTCCCACAACGATTGGGACTTTCATGTGATCTAAACAATACACTGTGTCACCATTGATTCGTCCAACCTCCCCCTCTTTCACTCCATATTTATCTACTCCGAAATGTGTAAGTTCTCCTGTATTATCGATGCACACATCAACTTTCGTCCATTCAGTAAAGTTGGTCTTAGCAGCAACTGCGATAATTCCCAACACATTAATTTTTTTATGATTAACGACATATTGTAACGCCGTTTCCCCACTACCTTCACCAATGTATCCACTGTCATCAAACATGACAAAGACAGGGTCATGTTTAGCATGTAAAATATAATGAACAATTTCAGGACCAGATAACTTGGTTGGATTACCAAAGGACCTCGAAATACACCTACCACCAATTTCCGTTGCAATGTATTCTACTGTTCTCAAAGCGTATTCGTCTCCATCAGTAATGATGATTACATGACGACTCCCGTTCATCCAACTCTATCCTTTCGTCATCCATAGTAAAGATATGGCAATTTTATAAATTTAGTGTTTTTGCATGTGTTGGTGTTTTCCGTACTAAGAAATATACGCAAAAAAACTAGCAATCTTAGCACCTTTGCATTTTGAAATAATAGCATAGCGACTAATCATCACAATTTTCGAAAACACCCTAAAAATTAACCCATAACATAATTAAGACAATGCTCCCTTACCAGTAGTCAACAAAGTAAAGCCAATGAAATAATGAACCAACTACCTTTCCTAGTGCAATTGCCATTAATAAGACAACGATTTGATCAACTACCCCCACACGTTTTGCTAATATCGGTAGCACATTTAGTACTTCAGTAAGTGCTGCAGCTAAGAGCCCCACAAAAACACCATTTAATAAGCCAATTAGAATGATAAAAAAAATTGGTAGGAGAAACGTGTTGTCTTGAAGGCTAATCCAACCTCCCGTAACAGCACCTAATATCACACCCCATTCATACACTCGAACATACTTCTCTGTTTTAGAAAGCTGCATTAATCTTGGAATCACACCTAAAACTGTCAGGAATGCAACGAACCCTGATCCAACTGCAAGTCCAGCTGCAAAGCCAGTAAATATCATGATAAACATTTCATTCAACATCAGTTTTTTTCAAGCTCTCTTTGTTTTCATTTATAATGACATAATGATCTAAATCTAATTGATATTTAAACATTTCAACCTCTAGTGGACTTGGCTCTTCATTTATACGTTTTTTAAATAAATGATTAAAAAAGAGTATCATTCCCAGACCCAATCCAATTGAATAAGGAACTTGTAACAATAATGGTTTAAGCACTTTTTCCCCAGTTATAATTAGATATAGACGTTGATGAACTTTTTGCATACTAACGTCTTCATGAAAGTTCATAATAGCTATTGCTGCTCCAACAAACAACAACAGCCATATAAATAGAAAGAAGACAGGATGATATTTACGTTGGTTTAAATTCACCTCAATGATCGTTTGGGATGGACCGATAGTTTGCACTTCTATTTTTGGATAATGACATAAGATGATCTCGATTAATTGTGTCACATCAACAACAAGGATATTTTTATCACGCAAACGGATTCTATGAACATTAATTTCCCTGACCTTTTCTGCAAGCTGTTCATCAGCAATCACCTTTGCTATATCACCTACTGTAATGACTGAATTTAGTTTTGCCTGAACTTTATTGTACATACGAACATAAATTACCTGTGTCACAAACCTCACATCCTATAAATACATCTCCTACTTCAGCCAATAGCTTATAGTTATAGTATGTATTTCCACACAATGAGCAATTCTATTGAACAATGTTCACCATCAATTACCAACAAACTAGCAAAATGAATTTTGATAATTCTAAATAGAAGGTATATTCATCCACACAGAGAATATGTTAATGAATGCGCTTACAAGATGAGGAGGTTATGAAATGGGTAATCATCCAGTATGGATACCAAATGAAGAAAGCATCAAAAAAACAAACTTATATTTATGGATGAATAAACTTGGCTACAGCGATTATGATTCTTTTTATAAAGACTCGACTACAAACATTGAATGGTTTTGGCACGAAGCAGAAAAAGAAATGAATATTGAATGGTATCAGCCATATTCAAAAGTCCTTGATGTAACAAGAGGTGTTCAATGGCCAACATGGTATATTGAAGGAAAATTAAATGTAACCAACAATGCAATCGATAAATGGTTACACAATGATCATAGCGCAAAGAAAGAAGCAATCATATGGGAAGGAGAGGACGGTGTAGTTCAGAAAATAACATACAAACAATTAGGAAAGCAAGTCAACTCTTTCGCTGCTGGACTAAAGCAATTAGGAGTAAAAAAAGGTGACTGCATTACACTATATTTACCCATGCTTATTGAAACAGTTATTGCCATGTTGGCAATAAGTAAAATAGGTGCAATTTTCACCCCGGCATTTTCTGGATATGCAGCAAACGCTGTGGCAAAAAGGATTGCAGGTTGTGATGCAAAAATTATTATTACAGCTGATGGATTCCTTCGCAGAGGGAAAGTGATTCAAATGAAAGAAGAGGCAGATAAAGCTATTAAGCAAGCGGAATCAATTGAAAAAATGATCGTCGTGAATCGAATTGGAAGAGAAATCCCGTGGGATAAAGAAGTAGATTTACGATGGGAAGATGTAATAGATAACGATCAACATATTGATAACGAAGAAATGGATAGCTCTGACCCATTTATGCTCATATATTCCTCTGGAACAACTGGCCAACCAAAAGGAATCATACATACTCATAGTGGATTCCCATTAAAGGCCGCATTTGATGCACGGTTTGGAATGGATTTAAATGCTCACGAAAGAATGATGTGGGTTACAGACATGGGATGGATGATGGGACCTTTTTTAGTATTTGGCACACTGTTAAACAATAGTACAATGGTGTTGTATGAAGGTTCAACTGATTACCCAGAAGTAAATAGGTTATGGAAATTGGTAGAAAAGCACCAAGTTACACATTTAGGTATTTCACCAACTCTTATTCGTGTATTGATGAAGCAAGGAGAACAATGGCTGAATAATATTAAGCTAACATCTCTAAAAGTATTCGGTTCAACAGGAGAGCCTTGGAATGTAGAACCTTGGCTCTGGTTGTTCCATAAAGTCGGCAAAAGTAAAATCCCCATTATGAATTATTCAGGTGGCACAGAAATATCAGGAGGAATTCTAGGGAATATATTACTTAAACCGATCGCACCTGTTAGTTTTAATGCACCACTACCAGGAATGGCAGCAGACGTCTATAACCTTAAAGGAGAAACGGTTCGCTCAGAGGTAGGCGAATTAGTACTAACAAAACCTTGGGTCGGTATGGCGAATGGCTTTTGGAAAGAACCTGACAGATATATTGAATCATATTGGAATCGCTGGGAAAATATTTGGGTACATGGTGATTGGGTTAGTGTAGATGAAAATCATTTTTGGACAATTACTGGCCGATCTGATGATACGTTAAATATTGCTGGAAAAAGAGTTGGCCCTGCTGAGGTAGAGTCTATTTTAGTTGAACATCCTCAAGTGGTGGAAGCAGCAACTATTGGAGTTCCTAATAATATAAAAGGTGAGGTCGCTGTTTGCTTTGTTGTCCTAAAAGATAAGGTAAAAAACAAGGAAAAACTAATTTCTGAACTATATCTATTAGTTGAACGGAATCTTGGTAAATCTTTGAAGCCTCATGACATCTATACT
The DNA here is from genome assembly GCF_033963835.1 of Cytobacillus sp. IB215665. Classification (NCBI taxonomy): domain Bacteria; kingdom Bacillati; phylum Bacillota; class Bacilli; order Caryophanales; family Bacillaceae; genus Cytobacillus; species Cytobacillus sp. IB215665. The sequence goes on along the minus strand of NZ_JAXBME010000004.1, from coordinate 10,400 downwards.
GTCTCTGAGCTGCCAAAGACAAGAAACGCCAAAGTTATGCGGCGAGTCATCAAGTCTATTTATCTCGGTCAAGATCCAGGTGATCTCTCAGCATTAGAAAACCAATCTGCCATATCATCAATAAGCAATGTGAGTAGTTAGAAGGAAGAAAGGTTGGATGTTGTCATACTGACTCCCCGATAAGCGTTGGAACCTTTACATATGAGGTGTTTTTTATACCTTCGTATAAATTGATGAAGTAGCTAAAAGAGCTAGAGGCTGTCCGTAGCTGAAAAGACAAATAGCATTTCTAGTGTGAATACTTATTTAGCAAAGGCTCTTGTAGTAAACTTGGTAGTCATTTATACAAAATTACCACCTTAAAAAAGAAGGTTTTTGTAATTATAATCATACTATAGCAGAAAAGATGCCACTAAACTATTGTGGTGTCTGTGTTTATAAATTATTACGAAAAACAACAATAAAACCGAAAAAAACCTTAGCAAGAAAGGATGGGCTAACCGCCCATCCTTTCTTTCATTTGTTTTAATATCTTCTTTTCTAACCTTGATACTTGTACTTGAGAAATGCCTAATCTAGATGCTACTTCAGTTTGAGTTTGATCTTTATAATAACGTAAATAAACAATTAACCTTTCACGTTCATCTAACTCATGTATTGCTTCTTTTAGTGCAATTTTTTCAAACCATTTTGCCTCAGCATGATCTGCAATTTGATCAATCAAAGTGATTGGATCTCCATCATTTTCGTACACAGTTTCATGTATTGATGTAGGTGTACGACTAGCCTCTTGAGCCATAACAACTTCTTCTGGAGATATTGATAAAAACTCTGCAATTTCATTCACTGTTGGAGCCCTACCAAATTGCTTTGCAAGTTCATCCTTAGCTTTTCGAATTTTATTTCCAATCTCTTTTAAGGATCTACTTACCTTTACAGTTCCATCGTCACGAATAAATCGCTGAATCTCTCCAATAATCATCGGAACAGCATAGGTAGAAAACTTAACATCATAAGTTAAATCAAATTTATCAACTGATTTCAAGAGACCGATACATCCGATTTGAAATAAATCATCAGGCTCATAACCCCGATTTAAAAAACGTTGCACAACTGACCAAACTAGTCTCATGTTTTTCTCAATAATCAAATCACGAGCTTCTTGCTCTCCTTTTTGACTGCGTTTGATTAAGTCTTTAACTTCATGATCCTTTAAATATGTTTGACCTTTTTCTTTCTTGACCTCCACATCCATAGGCAAGTCTCCCTTAATTGCTTAAAGCTTTACTTTTTGATAAATGCTTCGTTAATTTAACAACCGTACCACTTGAAATGGTAGAATCAATCGTTACTTCATCCATGAAGTTCTCCATAATGGTAAATCCCATTCCTGATCGTTCTAACTCAGGTTTAGTTGTAAAAAGGGGTTGTCTAGCTTCTTCAATATCTATAATACCTTTCCCTTCATCACGAATGGTTATATGAACAAAGCCATCCTCAAGTATTACAGATATGTACACTACGCCATTTGGATCATTTTCATAACCATGAATGATCGAATTTGTTACAGCCTCAGAAACAACAGTTTTTATTTCAGTTAACTCATCCAAAGTTGGATCTAGTTGAGCAATAAATGAAGCAACTGTGACTCTGGCAAATGATTCATTTTGACTGAGCGCAGAGAATTGGAGGTTCATGACATTTTTCATTATGCCACCCCCAACGTTTGGAGTGCATATTGTTCATTCATTTCTAAACGTACTATTTTGAATAGTCCAGACATATCAAACAATCTTTTTACAGGTTGAGAAATATTACATACTACCATTTCCCCACCTAAATTCTTAATTTGTTTGTAACGACCTAAGATAACCCCTAATCCCGAGCTGTCCATAAAGGTAAGTTGTTCTAAATTTAAGACGATGTGATGAATATTTTTACTACTAATCGCTTTATTCACTTGTTCTCTCAGCTCTTCAGCTGTATGATGATCGAGTTCCCCATGTAGACGAATAAGTAAAACGTCCTTCATTACTTCAAGAGTAATAGATAGACTCACTATGTTATCCTCCTTTATGTTTTCTACTTTTACTTAGTGAGTCATTTCGCTATATTCACCTGATAATCCTTCATCATGACAAAACTAGTGCAGATTCGGCAAAACTATTGTGTTTTAGTCATCATTTCAACAGATCGCTTCATCAGTTGCCATAAATTAGCAGCCTTAACGTCTTCGCTAGCAATTAGGTCACTTTTTATAAGAACTTCATTATCCTTTTTCAAAATTATAGTTCCAAGCTGATCACCTTTTTTTACTGGTGCAATAATTTTGTCTTTTAATATGACTTCTTCAGTAACGTTATCTTGCGATTCTCCTTTTTTCATAAGAAGTGAAATGGGCTCTGTTGTCACTACATCAACTTCTTCTTTCATCCCTTTATTTATCTTTGCTGTCGATACTAATTCATTACGTTTATATTTAGGCATCGTTTCATAATGCGCAAATGCGTAGTCTAACATTTTAGATACTTGGGCATTTCTAGACTTTGATGTTGGAGCTCCAAAGACTACTGCTATCACCCTCATATCATTTTTTTTCGCTGTAGCTGTTAAGCAATACTTTGCTTCACTTGTATAACCTGTCTTCACACCATCTACGCCCTCATAAAACTTAACAAGTTTATTTGTGTTAACTAACCAAAATTTTTTATCAGTGTTTTCCCTTAAATAGTCATCATATTTCCCTGTATATTTTGTTATTTCTTCATATTTCAATAATTCTTTCGCAATGATCGCCATATCATAAGATGTACTAAAATGTTCATTAGCAGGTAAACCCGTTGAATTTTGGAATACTGTATTTTCCAGCTTTAACTGTTTCGCTTTATTATTCATCATGGCTACAAATGCCTCTTCAGACCCTGCAATACGTTCAGCCATTGCAACTGATGCATCATTCCCTGAACCGATTGCAATCCCTTTTAGCATCTCTTGGACAGTCATCTCTTCTCCCGGAGAAAGAAAAATTTGTGATCCTCCCATTGAAGCCGCATATTCACTAGTTCGAATTTTTTCATCTAATGTAACTGTTCCCTTATCTATCGCTTCCATAATGAGTAACATAGTCATAATTTTAGTCATACTTGCAGGTGGTAGTCTTTCATGTGCATTTTTTTCATATAGTATATTACCTGTGTCTCTTTCAATTAAAATACCTGATTTAGCATCTTCAACTAACTGTACTGTTGTTTCTTCTGCTGAAGCATATGAAGATATCGACAGCATAAATAAAATTACTGTTGTCATAGAGCAAAAAATTTTAGACAAAGTCAAGCCCTCCATTCTTATCTAGTTTTTACGCCATTATTTCGATATTAAGAGAATTTTAATGGTAGAATATTTTTATATTGAAATATTATACAATACATATCATTTTTTCCATGTACTATTTTTTTATACATTAGAATGTTTTTTAATCAATAAAATCACACAAAAAAATAACCACCCTTAGGGTGGTTATTTAATGTACATCTTAAGCAATAACATGATGGATGTATGTTGTCTTTTTAGGAACTTGTTCTTGTATAACCGTGTACGCAGATAATAATGTATTTTCTGCTTCTGTTACGTCTTGTATGTTGCTGTGGAATACACACAATGTGTCACCTTCGTTAATTTGATCTCCTACTTTTTTCTTTAACGAAATGCCAGCGGAATGATCAATTACATCGTCTTTTTTCTTTCTACCTGCTCCAAGCATCATTGCTGAAACTCCAACAAGTTCTGCGTTGATTTCACTTACATACCCACTTGAGGTAGCCTTAATTTCTTTGTGATATTTCGCTTGTGGCAATTTAGATGTATCATCAACAACTGCCGAATTTCCTCCTTGAGATTCGATAAATCGTTTAAGAGTTTCAATTGCTTTGCCTGAACTTATCACTTCTTCCAAACTTTTAAACGCTTCCTCAAAATCTCCATAAATTCCACCTAATACTGTCATATGCGAAGATATCGTTAAAGCGATTTCTCTTAGATCATCCACTCTACTACCTTGTAGTACTTCGATAGCCTCCCTAATCTCGTTTGCATTACCTACTTCGTAACCGAGCGGTTGGTTCATATCACTAATAACAGCAACTGTTTTTCTGCCTGTATTCTTACCGATATCAACCATTGTTTGAGCTAACGATATAGCATCTTCAGTTGACTTCATAAACGCACCAGAGCCTGTCTTTACATCAAGAACGATACTTTCAGCACCAGAGGCAATTTTCTTACTCATCACTGAGCTTGCAATCATTGGAATACTATCTACAGTTGCAGTCACATCTCTTAGCGCATACAATTTTTTATCAACTGGCGCTAGGTTGGCACTTTGACCTACAATAGCTATCTTATTATTATTTACATTTTCGATAAATTGTTCACTAGTTAACTCTATTTGGAAGCCTTCAATGGATTCTAGTTTGTCAAGAGTTCCACCTGTATGCCCCAGTCCTCTTCCAGACATTTTTGCTACAGGAACACCTACAGCCGCTACTAGAGGAGCAACTATTAAACTAATTTTATCACCAACCCCTCCTGTAGAATGCTTGTCCACCTTTACTCCATCAATTGCAGATAAATCGACCACATCACCAGAATTAACCATCGCCATTGTTAGATCTGAAATTTCTTGTTCGTTCATACCTTTAAAGTATATTGCCATACAAAGAGAAGAGATTTGGTAATCAGGAATGTCACCGTTTCCATAACCTTCAACAATAAATTTAATTTCTTCTGTTGTTAATACTTCACCATGTTTTTTCTTTTGAATCAAGTCCACCATTCTCATAATCAAACATCTCCGTTCTCCAATAGGTGTTGTTATTTTTCATTTATCAAGCTGCACTTAATGTGTCATAAACCCTACAGTAGTTGTCAGATTCACTTCTATAGGGTTTTTCCACACATTTACACGTTGTTATATAAGATTATTCAAAAGGCTAATGATGTAATAAGTTCTCTGTTCACTTAATTAGACATTTCTTTCACGATCGTTTTAACAAAGGCTAGAAAGTTCGCTTTTACCATTTCAGTTGTTTCAATTACTTCATCATGTGTTAAAGGCTGATCTAATATTCCTGACGCCATATTGGATATACATGAGATTCCGATTACATCCATACCTGAATGACGTGCAACGATTACTTCAGGAACTGTGGACATTCCTACTGCATCTCCTCCAAGAGTTCTGAACATCCGTATCTCTGCAGGTGTTTCATAAGAAGGTCCTGTAGCACCTACATAAACACCTTCTTGAATTTTGATAGAAAGTTTATTTGCAATATCTTTTGCTAGTTGCTGTAATTGTTTATTATAAGGTTCAGACATATCAGGGAACCTTACTCCTAACTCTGCATCATTTGGGCCAATTAAAGGATTTGTTCCCATGAAATTAATATGATCAGTGATGAGCATTAAATCTCCTGGCTTAAATGATTCGTTTACACCACCAGCGGCATTTGTTACTATCATCTTTTTTATACCGAGTTGGTTTAAAACTCTAATTGGAAAAGTCACTTTATCAAAGGAATAGCCCTCGTAAAAGTGAAACCTCCCTTGCATTGCTACAACTGTTTTCCCTTGCAATTGTCCATAAACTAATTGCCCGGCATGACCTTCTACAGTTGAAACAGGAAATTCAGGTATCTCTTCATATGGGATTTTCACAGCTGATTCAATTTCATCAGCTAATACACCTAGTCCCGAACCTAACACAAGACCTATTTCAGGGGTTGTAGGAAATTTTTCCTTTAAATAGTTAGTCGCTTTGTTAATAGCTTCCAAATTCATTCAAGTCTCCTCCTCTATTTCATTTCTGATAAAAAGCTTTTCCCGTATTTTGGCATATTAATATCGAAATTATGAGCAATTGTTGCACCAATATCTGCAAACGTCTCTCTTATTGATAATTGATTTCCTTCTTTCATACTTGGACTATAGGCTAATAAAGGTACATATTCTCTCGTATGGTCAGTACCATGATGTATCGGATCATTCCCATGGTCTGCAGTAATAATAAGTAAATCATCTTCTTTAAGATTCTCTAATACTTTAGGGAGTCTAGCGTCAAATTCTTCCAACGCATCACCATAACCTTGTGGATCTCGGCGATGCCCAAATAATGCATCAAAATCAACTAAATTCACGAAGCTGATTCCGGTAAAATCCATCTTTAACGAATCAACTAACTTATCCATTCCATCCATATTTGACTTCGTTCTTAGTGATTTTGTTACCCCTTCGCCATCATAAATGTCAGAAATTTTTCCAATTGCAATGACATCAAAGTTATTATCCTTTAATTCATTCATTACCGTTCTACCGAAAGGCTTTAACGCATAATCATGACGATTAGCAGTTCTTTCGAAATTTCCTGGTTCACCAATAAACGGACGAGCGATAACACGACCTACCATATATTTTTCATCGAGCGTTAGTTCACGAGCAATTTTACATATTTTATATTGTTCCTCGATTGGAATGATCTCTTCATGCGCAGCGATTTGTAACACAGAATCTGCTGATGTATAAACGATTAAAGCACCCGTTTCCATGTGCTCTTGCCCTAATTCATCTAAAATACCTGTACCACTTGCAGGTTTATTACCAATTACTTTACGTCCCGTTCTACTCTCTAGCTCATCTATAAGCTCTTTTGGAAACCCATCAGGAAATACTTGGAATGGAGTTTCGATATTCAAGCCCATTATTTCCCAATGTCCAGTCATTGTATCTTTTCCATTTGATGACTCTTGCATTTTCGTATAGTAAGCTAAAGGTGACTTTGCTTTGTCAATTCCTTTTATAACCTCGATATTACTTAACCCTAACTTTGCCATATGAGGCATATTTAAGCCTCCGCGATGCTCTGCAATATGTCCTAAAGTATTAGCACCTTTATCTCCAAATTTCTCTGCATCTGGAGCTTCACCAATTCCAACTGAATCCATTACAACTAAAAAAATTCGCTTATATGAATGCGCTGACATAAAATAACCTCCTAAATCTATCTTTTTCAATAAAAGATATCATTCCCATTAACGTTCATATTAACCAATAAAAACCTTTAACAAGCAACACTTGTCTGAGGTCTGACAACCCTAGTATAAGCCTTTTCATACTCATATTGCAAACAATAAAAAATGAACATTTCATGAATAAAATAATAATAGGAAAACAACCAATTATCCAACAAGTTCTGAAGTACTTGATCTAACGTATTACAGGAAAAAGAAAAAAGCCACCATAAAGTCTTTTCTCTTTATAGCGGCTTTGCTGTATTGTGTAGCTATGTCTTCTAGCCTCTCGAGTTGAAGGCATGTTCTATCCCTCAAAGTCTACTTTTGAATGGGCTCCTGTATAAAATAGCTAGTTGAGACACTTCTTCTCTTCTGTTTATGCTCTTGGATGATACATATTATAAACATCTTTTAATCTTGCTTTCGTTACATGTGTATATATTTGTGTAGTTGAGATATCTGCATGACCTAACATTTCTTGCACTGCACGTAAGTCAGCACCGTTCTCAAGTAAATGTGTTGCAAACGAATGGCGTAATGTATGAGGAGTTAATTCTTTTTCTATATTTGCTTTCTTAGCTAAATTTTTAAGAATCTTCCAAAATCCCTGGCGTGTTAAGCGATTTCCATGATGATTTAAGAAAAGTGATTCTGTTGTTCTCTTCTTATTTGCTAATTCTCCTCTACCTTGATTAATATAGTTATGTATCGCATCTGTAGCTAATTTTCCTAAAGGAATAATCCTTTCTTTATTTCCTTTTCCAATACAGCGAATAAAGCCCATCGTTAAATGAACATCAGACATGTTAAGTTGAATAAGCTCACTTACTCTTATACCCGTAGCATATAGTAATTCGAGCATTGCTTTATCCCTTAATCCAAATGAAGTAGTTATGCTTGGAATAGCCAATAATGCTTCAATCTCACCAGCAGTGAGCACTTTCGGTAGTTTTCTCTCAGTTTGAGGTGATTCAATATGAACTGAGGGGTCATGGTTTGCAATTTTTTCACGAAGACAAAATTGATGATATGATCTGACAGATGCAACATGTCGAGCAAGTGTTTTCGGAGACTTCCCTTGGTTCTTCAATTGGCCTAAAAAGTGAATGATGTGAACCCTAGTAATATCATCACAGTTCGATACTCGTTCCACTTTTGCTAAATATTTGTGATATTCCTTAAGATCACGTTCATAAGACTTAATTGTATTTTCAGCTAACCCCCGCTCAACTACTAAATAATGTATAAAGTCTTTTAAATGATCTTCCACATTCTTCTACTCCCCATTAAGATAAAAGAACTTTAATCGTTCTAACCAGCTTTCATCTTTATTTTCTATCATTTTCACTACTTTGACCGCATTCCCTTCTGGTTGATCATAGCGGTGATATTCTTGGTATTCTTGATTTATCCACAATATACAAAAATAAAATAATATTGTACAGCCTGTAAAAAGAATAAATACTTTTAAAATATCATAAAAAACCGTAAACCATTTCATCGTTTATCCTCCATTACAATCTTCATATTAGAAGATATGACAAAAAGGACAAACTTTATACGTAAAAGCACTAAATATTTCATTAGTAAGTTCATTTTTAATCGCTTAATAAAAAAGTAGCGGAACGATATATAGCTTTCTATTGTATAATCAAAGGGTCAAATCAAACAGTCTCTATAAATTGTCTTAAGATATACAGAGTGTTTGGTTAGACCCTTTAGTCATTTTATTATTTAGACTTTTTAAAGCTTGTTTTACAAAATTTAAAATCATTGTTCACAGTTCCCCATTGTGCAATAGACCATGTAACCATTTTATGTCGTTAAATTATATAAATGAATTTCCCCTAAGTAGTAATAGTAAATTACTCACTAGCCTTGTTTTGACATTTTCTGCATATGCCATGAAAAGTCAGTCTATGATCCATAATTTTAAAATTCCAGTCAGCTTCAACTATTTTCTCAACATCCTCTAAAAGATCTTCTTCTATTTCTTCTACAGATCCACATTCCATACAAACTAGATGATGATGAAAATGAGCTGCCCCTTCCTTACGAAGATCGTAGCGTGACACACCATCACCAAAGTTAATTTTATCAACTATTTTAAGTTCAGTTAGTAATTCTAATGTACGATAAACAGTAGCTAAACCAATTTCGGGGGACTTCTCCTTAACGAGGAGGTATACATCTTCAGCACTTAAATGATCCTCTTCATTCTCAAGTAGCACCCGGACAGTCGCCTCTCTCTGAGGGGTTAGTTTATAGCTTGAGGAGTGCAATTGTTTTTTTATCCGTTCTATCCGATTTTCCATTAATATTCCCTCCCTCGCCGTTCATTACATAATTATAGCAAAGATATGGGAACTGTCAAAATAAAATGATTATAAATAAATAATTTAAGCCTATATTATTTAATAATTATTATTTTGTAATAACCTCTAATACACTTTTCATTAAAACTGGAGAAATAAACGCCTCAAATGCTGAAGCTACTAATAATACTATCATTATAACTACCATAACAAGAGAGTACCGCATAAATAGCGGAAAAATTTGCTGATTAAATCTTTTATTAAATTGCTGTCGGATCATTTTCAAAGAAAATGTGACTGCAAGCGTGCTTATAATAATAAATGACGGAATTACTAACAAATTTTGCGGGAAAATTGATATGAAGGACAACAGTAACCCTTTAGCCTCCATTTGATTTACTAGGAACCCAACAGTAAAACTCACAACAACTCCTTTTAAAAAAAGTAACACGAGTATAAGCGGCAACCCAATAATTGACACACCTAGTAACCATATTAACCCTATATATTTTATATTTTGAAAGTAACTTTCAACAAACTTATCTTTTGAGGATGCAAATTTACCTTCGGAAACTTGTTCGAAGAATCTACTTAAATAGTAGAAAAGATCTTGTTTTTGACTAAAGCTCAGACTGTTAACAACGATCGAGCCAAAAATAACTCCCATAAAAAAGAGCACAGTAATAAATAAATAGATTGACGAATGCTCTTGAATGTGTAATTGTAATATTTTCTGATACGATTGTTTTTTCATCATTCTCCTCCTTGACGGAACAGTATTAATAGATTGTATGATTTTAATTTAAAACTATGACAAACTATTAACTAGAAAAGAATGATAGTATAAGATTAACTAATAATATTCCAACTATTTATTTTCAATGCTTTAAATAATAGTACGGTCATTTTTGTAAATTAAGTGATATGTTCCATACTGCATGGGGTTCACTAAAAAGAGGCTGGGACATAACTAGCTAAAAAAATAAAGAGAGGTGAATTTGAGCTTACTAAAATTCAC